>WLOZ01000199.1 GCA_009699025.1 Actinomycetota bacterium | reverse complement strand
CCGTGCGCATCCAGGCGCTGACCTTCGAGCGGCTGTGCACCGGACAGATCCGCGAGACAGTCGGCCCGAGTGAGGGTGAAGACCCTGTCGAGCACCACCTGCGCGTGCTGGCCGACAAGACCGGCTCGCTTATTGCGACCTCGGGTCGCTTCGGGGCCATGACAGCCGGCGCTGACGATCTCGCCGTCGATGTCATGACCCGCTTTGGCGAGCGTATTGGAGTCGCCTTTCAACTCGCCGACGATCTGCTCGACATCGGCTCCGACTCGCAGGTGTCCGGCAAAACTGTAGGCACCGACCTGCGCGAGGGGGTGCGCACACTGCCGGCCCTCCTTGCTCTGGCTAGTGGCGCCCCCGCAGACGCTCGACTGCACGAACTGCTCTCGCGGCCGATTCCCGACGACTCCGAGCATGCCGAGGCTCTCGCGCTGCTGCGCGCACACCCGGCGATGGAGCAGGCTCGGGTTGAGGCCTGCCGCTGGGCCGACGAGGCTCGGGCTGCTCTCGGGGCGCTGCCTGCGTCGTCAGTAAGAAGCGCGCTCGAGCTGCTGTGCGACTCGGTGGTCAGCCGTACGGCCTAGGGGTCGGTGAGTGCTCTCAGTCGGGAAGGTTCGACCCGTGGCTGCTCGCTGCCGGTACGCGCTGCAGCCCGCCCACCCACTCGGGGTCGCGCGCCGTGCGAATCGCGTCGAACGACATCACCATGACGGCCACCCACACGATGACGAACCCGACCCAGCCGGCGCCTGTCATCACCTCGCGGTAAATGAGTACGCCGCACAGGAACTGCAGCACCGGTGTGATGTATTGCAGCA
The DNA here is from genome assembly GCA_009699025.1 of Actinomycetota bacterium. The sequence continues at coordinate 4,099 of WLOZ01000199.1, read as the reverse complement.
GCCCCACGGTTGAGAGGGGAATGCGGTTGACCGAGCCTCCGAAGGCCAGCAGCGGAAGCGCGGTGACCACTCCGGTGAGGGCTAGTAGCGCGGTGTTGCCCACTGAGGAGTGGCCGAAGGTCGACTGTCCGGACACGCTCAGATAGAGCAGGTAGGCCAGCGAGAACGGGATGAGGTACGTGGTCTCGATGGCGAGCGCCTCGATGGCGGGAACCTTCGCAACCTTCTTCACCAGCCCGTACAGGGCGAACGTGAGGGCGAGTCCGAGCGCGATCCACGGTGGGCGGCCGTAGGCGTAGGTGAGTTCGAGCACCGCCAGCGCGCCGAGGGCGACCGACGCCCACTGCAGGCGGCGCAGCCGCTCGCCCAGGAGGCTCACGCCGAACAGTACGGCCACCAGCGGGTTGATGAAGTAGCCGAATGAGCCTTCCACCACATGCCCGCTGTTGACCGCCCAGATGTAGAGAGCCCAGTTGCTGCTCACCGCCACCGCTGCGATGGCCAGAAGGCCCATGGCCTGACGTCGGGCGAGCTGCTGGCGTACCGAGCCCCAGAGGTGTCGGACACTGAGTAGCAGTAGTAAGAACAGCAGGGTCCAGAAGATGCGGTGCGCGAGGATCTCGAGCGCGCTGGCGGGCTTGAGGAGGGGGAAGAACAGTGGAAACAGGCCCCACGTCGCGTAGGCGAAGGTGGCAAGCAGCAGACCGGTGGCGTAGTCGCTTCGGGTGCGCCGTGCCACGGCTAGGAGGTCGCGCGGTGAGGGGTCACACGGTCCACGTGTCGTTGCCGAGCAGCAGGGCTCCGAGGTCGCCGGTGCCGCGTGCCTCACGCGCCGTTGCCAACTGTTCGCGCAGCAGGCGGTCGTATGAGGGGCGGTGCACATCGCGGAAGATTCCGATGGGAGTGTCCTGCAGGGTCACCGGGTCAGACAGCCTCGATAGGGCGAACGCGACACCGGGGTCGGTGGCGTGAGCGTCGTGCACCAGCACGCTGTCGAGTCCTACCTCGTCGACGGACACCACCTGCACAGTGCCGTCGGGCATACGGGCTACTGCGCGCGAATTGTCGGCGCCGAACCTGATCGGCTCACCGTGCTGCAGGCGAATGGTGACGTCGTCGCGCACGTCACTGTCCTTGAGTGGCTCGAACGCGCCGTCGTTGAAGATGTTGCAGTTCTGGTAGATCTCGACCAGGGCCGTGCCCTCGTGGGCCGCGGCGGCGCGTAGCACCTCGGTGAGGTGCTTGCGGTCAGAGTCGAGGGTGCGGGCCACGAAGGTGGCCTCTGCGCCGAGGGCGAGCGACACGGGGTTGAAGGGGTAGTCAAGCGAGCCCATGGGCGTCGACTTGGTGATCTTGCCGATCTCGGAGGTGGGGGAGTACTGCCCCTTGGTGAGTCCGTAGATGCGGTTATTGAACAGCAGAATCTTGAGGTTCACATTGCGGCGTAGCGCGTGGATGAGATGGTTGCCGCCGATGGAGAGGGCATCGCCGTCGCCGGTGATGACCCACACCGAGAGGTCGGGCCGCGACATCGCGAGTCCGGACGCGATCGCTGGCGCACGGCCATGAATCGAGTGCATGCCGTAGGTGTTCATGTAGTAGGGGAAGCGCGATGAGCACCCGATGCCGGAGACGAACACAATGTTCTCGCGCGCGAGGCCGAGTTCGGGCAGGAAGCTCTGCACGGCCGCCAGAATGGCGTAGTCGCCACACCCCGGACACCAGCGCACCTCCTGGTCGGTCTTAAAGTCCTTGGCGCTCTGGCCCGCGGAGTCCTTGGGCACGAGCGACAGTGCGGGAATGGCCTCGGTGCTCACTGGATGGCTCCGTTCGCATTGACGTCTTCGATGACTTGGAGCAATTCATCTGACTTGAAGGGCATACCGCGCACCTGGTTGTAGCTGATGACGTCGACCAGGTAGCGGGCTCGCAGCAGCATGGCGAGCTGGCCGAGGTTCATCTCAGGCACAACTACATGCTGGTAGCGCTTGAGAATCGCGCCCGTGTTGGCAGGGAAGGGGTTGAGGTGCCGCAGGTGCGCCTGGGCCACCTTGATGCCGGCCCGACGCGCGTGCTTACACGCGACACCGATGGGTCCGTATGTCGAGCCCCAGCCCAGCATCAGCACGGTCGCGTCGGCATCGGGGTCGTCAACCTCGAGGTCGGGCACGTCAATTCCGGCGATCTTGGCCGCGCGGGCGCGCACCATGAGGTCGTGGTTGGTGGGGTCGTACGAGATGTGTCCGGTGCCATCGGCCTTTTCGAGGCCGCCAATGCGGTGCTCGAGGCCCGGAGTGCCGGGTACTGCCCAGGGGCGGGCGAGGGTGTGCGGGTCGCGCAGGTAGGGCCAGTACTCGGCGGTGCCGTCGGCAGTCGTGTGGTTGGGCTCGGTGGCGAAGGTCACCGTGAGGTCGGGCAGGTCCTCAACCGAGGGCACCAGCCAGGGCTCGGAGCCGTTGGCGATATAGCCGTCGCTGAGCAGGAACACCGGGGTGCGGTAGGTGGTGGCGATTCGGGCCACCTCGAGGGCGGCGTCGAAGCAGTCGCTGGGTGAGCGGGGGGCGACGATGGGCACCGGCGCCTCGCCGTTGCGCCCGAACATCACCTGCAGCAGGTCGCTCTGCTCGGTCTTGGTGGGCAACCCGGTGGAGGGGCCACCGCGCTGAACGTCGATCACAATCAGGGGCAGTTCGAGCGACACCGCCAGACCGATGGCCTCGGACTTCAGCGCGACGCCCGGGCCTGACGTGGTGGTGATGGCCAGCGCGCCGCCATACGCCGCTCCGATGGCCGCGCCTACGCCCGCGATCTCGTCCTCGGCCTGGAAGGTGGTCACGCCGAAGTGCTTGTGCTTGCTCAGTTCGTGCAGAATGTCAGAAGCTGGTGTGATGGGGTACGAGCCGAGGTAGAGCGGCAGTCCGGTTTGCTGGCTTGCCGCGATGAGCCCGTACGACAGGGCGATGTTGCCGCTGATGTTGCGGTAGGTGCCGTGGGGTAACTCCGCGGGCCGAACCTCGTACTGCACCGAAAACTCCTCGGTGGTTTCGCCGAACGACCAGCCAGCCTCGAAGGCGGTGATGTTGGCGCGCAGGATGTCGGGCTTCTTGCCGAACTTGCCCTCGAGCCAGGCGATCGTGCCCCCGGAGGGACGGTTGTAGAGCCACGTCAGCATTCCGAGGGCGAACATGTTCTTGGCGCGCTCTGCGTCCTTCTTGCCAAGCCCGGACTCCTTGAGGGCCTCGATGGTCAGCGACGTAAGCGGGATGGGATGCACCTTGTACGAGTCGAGCGAGCCGTCGTCGAGGGGGTTCGACACGTAGCCGACGCGATCGAGGTTGCGCTTGGTGAACTCGTCGGTGTTGGCAATGATGTCGCCGCCGCGGCGCAACTCGCTGATGTTCGCCTTGAGTGCCGCGGGGTTCATCGCCACTAGCACGTGGGCTGAGTCGCCGGGCGTCATGATGTCGTGGTTGGCGAAGTGCAGTTGAAAGGCGCTGACCCCCGCGAGGGTGCCGGCTGGGGCGCGGATCTCGGCAGGGAAGTCGGGCTGAGTCGACAGGTCGTTACCGAAGGATGCTGTGGTCGACGTGAATCGGTCGCCGGTGAGTTGCATGCCGTCGCCGGAGTCGCCAGCAAAGCGGATGATCACCTGGTCGAGCTCGATGAGCTCCTTGGACATTTCTGACGTCCCTCCTCCGACGTGGAAGTGGTGCGAGTCTACGCCCATGGGTTCACCGCTATGGCTGGGCGTGCCGGGTGGCGGCACAGTCTTGCACGCGGGCAGGGGGCAGGATGGCAACATGACCGTACGCGTCTGGACAGGTGGCGGCCGCAGCTTTGCCGTTGACGAGATGGCGCTCGCCTGCTGTGCGGTTGAACTCGCGGTCGCCCTGCCCGAGCGGGGTGAGGCGCCGGTCGACGCACACGTGCTGGTGGTAGCCGGAACAGTCACTCTCGCGGCCCTGCCCACGGTGCTGGCCCGCTACCAGGCCCTGCCCGAACCCCGTCACGTCATCGCCTTCGGCGCCTGCGCCACGAGCGGCGGCCCGTATTGGGACTCGTACTCCGTGGTGCCCGGAATCGGCGAACATCTGCCGGT
>WLOZ01000198.1 GCA_009699025.1 Actinomycetota bacterium | reverse complement strand
GGCGCGCGCCGATCAGAAGCGTAGCGAGAACCGCACCGCACCCTCGACCACGGCAGCCTCGTCGAGAGTGACCGTTCCTCGCGCTGACGCATAGATACCCGTGCCACCGGTCACCACCAGGGTGCGTGTGCGCGCGTCGGCGCAGCCCGAGGAGAGAGTCTGAGCGTGCGTGGCAAAGATCGACCCACCCGGGAACTTGAACACGTACTCGCCGACGACTCGGCATGCCGAGGGGCTGTCAAAAACGATGTACACGCTGGGCGAGATACCGATCGATTCGCCCAACGACGAGTCGGCGAACTGCTCGCCCACCGACTGCGCGGTCAACACCGCGACACCCGCCTCGTCGAACAACGTCACTCCGCTCACGGTGCTGCGCTCGCGCCAGCCGTCGAACGATGCCGCTGCTGGCTTGCCTCGACGGGGAATTGTCACGCGGAACTCGACAACGGCTCGGTCGCCCGAGAGCTCGTCGACGATATCCACTCCCGTGGCACCGAGGTACCTGCCGGTTCCCCCCACGATTGCGTCGACGAAGTGGGTGGCGGGCTGTACCCCTGCGGATGTTTGCCTCATGGACGCCACCAGGATGGAGCCGCCCTTGAGTCGGTACTGGCACACCCAGGTATCGGCGATCGGCCGCCCGATTCCTGACCGCACACTCGAGGTCGCGCCGCACGTCGCCGATCCTTGTCGGCCGGCACGCCCACGCCCGCTCAGCTCGTCCTCCAGCCCGATGACCGAGTACGTGGCAGGCGAGTCGCCGAAACTCTGCTCGAACGCCGCGATGTGGCGTCGGTTGACCGTGATCGACTCGACATGGGCTCCCGCCGAGGTTCCCTCGGCCGCGAACTCCCAGGTGAGGCGGTACACGCCGCGCGCTACCGGGTGCAGGGAGACAACGCCACGAACGCCCTCGTACGCGCCGGTCCCTCCGAGCACCACCATGTCCGTGTCCCTGTCCGGAGGTGCCGCAGTGGGATCATTCTGGATCGCCCGCGCCATCAGGGTGCCATCGGGAAGCGTGACGTTCAGCAGGGTGTCGCGCTGCTCCCGCCCACTTCCAGTGTCGGGCACCAGCACCTGAATGCGTACGAAGAAGTCTCCCACGGCAGGTCCGTTGCGACGCAGCGAGAACGAGCCGTTGGTGAAGGTCAGGTCGCCGGTGGAGCTGCCCACCGGGCCGGTGTCAACCACCTGTCGCCCGGTAAACGTGATGTACGAAACCACTCGATGGTCGCGCCTACCATGAGAGCCACCCAGCACGGGTCTATCGGCGCCCATGTGCGCTGGTCGGGCGATGGGCTGCGGCACTCCGGCGGCTTGTGCGGCGGGCACGGCACCCACCGACAGTCCGACCATCACCGACGACAGCCCCAGCACCACTGCCCGGGTGCGACTCGACCCCACTCGACTCATCAGCTTCTCCGATTCCGATCGGTGCTGGCCGCCTGCGGCCACTGCTGAAGTGAGTATGCACCGAATTGGTGCTCGCTTCACTACCCGCCACCTAGGCTGCACCTCATGAGCACCCCAGTCAGTGTGTCGGGCACCGGACACCAGCGCGGCCAGGCCCTCGGCGAGATCATGCGCGATCGCATCCGCGACGTGGTGGGCGCCGTGGTCGACTCCCTAGGCGGCCCCGCCGAGGTGCAGCGGTTCGTCACCGACACCTCGTTCGAGGCCGCTATCGCCACCTACACGCCTGACCTGCTCGCCGAGTTCGACGCGATGGCCACGTCATCGGGAGTCCCGCGCGACCACCTTCTGGCCCACAACCTGATGGATGAGCACTGGTGGTGGCAGCAGACAGGTGCCACCCGCGAGGCCTGCAGCACCCTCGCCATCGCCGTCGAGCCACCTCTGCTGGGGCAGACGATGGACCTCGATCGTGTCCTCGACGGCAGCCAGGTGGTGCTGCGGTCGACCGACGAATCAGGACGCACCACCGCGGTGCTGACGTCGGCCGGGTTAATGGGCCTCTGCGGCCTGTCGAGCGCGGGCTTCGGCATCTGCGTGAATGCCCTCACCACCCTCGAGCACAGCGCGACCGGACTGCCCGTGGCCTTCGTGCTGCGGGGTGCACTGGCCCAGCCCGACGCCCGCGCGGCCTTGGCGTTCCTCCAGTCAGTACCCCACGCCTCAGGCCAGCACTACGCCATCGTGAGTCACGATGCTCACGGGGGATTGTTCACCGCGAGCGTCGAGTGCTCAGCCTTCGGGGCGGTCGTGTCGGCCCCCGCGAACCGCGGGTTCGGCCACGCCAACCATCCGCTGGCCACCGCCGACATCGACCCGACCATGGCCCCGGGGCAGAGCCGCAGCCACCTGAGGCAGGGGGTGCTCGACGCTCACGTCGCCGAGACGCTCGACGACCTTGCTGACCTGCTCTCGTCACCGCCACTGTGCGTGTCGCGCACCGACAGCGATTGGTTTACCTTCGGCGCCCTCGCCATGAGACTCGGCGACGAACTGACCCTGCGCTACTCGCTGGGGCCGCCCGACGCCGAGCCGTGGCACGAGATCGTCGTCAGTCGCAACTGACGGAAGCGGGCCTACGCGAGGGCGTCGAGCACGCAGGGGGCCGTGCTCGCCAGCACGGCGAATCCGTCCTCCTCGGGCAGGAAGGCGGTGACGATGCCCCCCTCAATGACCATCGAGTAGCGCTTCGAGCGCATGCCGAGGCCGAAGGCTGAGGCGTCGACGGCCATACCAACGGCCTCGGTGAAGTCTGCCGCCGGGTCGGCAACCATCACGATCGACTCGCCCACGCCCTGCGCCTCGCCCCACGCGTGCATCACGAACACGTCATTGACGCTCAGACACAGGATTACGTCGACACCCGCGGACGAGAGCGCGGCGGCGTTCTCGATGAAGCTGGGCAAGTGGTGATTCGAGCAGCCAGGGGTGAAGGCGCCCGGCAGCGCGAACAGCACAGCGCGGCCCTCACCGATCACCTCGCTCATCGAAACCTGGGCCGGCTTGCCCTCACGCATGATGCGCACCGAAATATCGGGCACTGCGTCTCCAACGTTGATCATCAAAACCCCTCAGCGACCGTGGATGGGAGGCCGATCGGCCGCCTCTGACGCGCACACGCTATCCGAGGGAACGCCGGCGAGCGACCTCAGGAGCATTTGAGCTCTGCGTACACCGAGTCGTAGGCGTCCTTGACCTTGGCCTGCTTCTCAGCGACACCGGGAACATCCTTGAGCGCCGTGTCCGGGGCAACCGCCGCGAGCGGCTCCGACACGGCCGTGAGCGCCGACTCGATCCTGCCGATCACAATCTTTCCGGGCTCACCCGCGTCGGCCTTGGCAGTCTCAAGCTTGGCCGTGATCGCGTTGAACCCCGCCAGGGCGTCTCCTGCTGTCTTGCCACCGTTGGCCTCGGTGGCGCTTGCCATCTGGGCCTTGATCGCGTTGAGCGTGGGGCAGACTTTCTCGCCGGCAGCACCGACCACTCCTCCGAGGAGGCCGCAGGCAGACAGGCTCAGCGACAGCGCGGCTACGACAACGATCAGGTGGCGCTTCATGAGGGATCCTTCGCAATGGTTGATGAACGAGGCCCCCACACTATCGCCGCGACCTTCCGGTTTCCTTCCACGGGAAGGGGCTAGCGCACCACCACGCCGGGCACGGTCGTGACTCCCGCCACCGGCCGTCCACGCCACACGAGGTAGTCGTCACTGAGCGCCAGCAGCGAGGCTGCCAGCCACACCCCCACGAGCGCGTCGTCGGCGAGACCGGGAAGGGTCAGCAGCGCCTCGGGCAGTAGGTCGATTGGCGACACGATGTAGAGGCCGGCCAGCGCCAGCAGCAGAAGTCGACCGCGCCCGAGGCCGACATACCGCCCGGTGAGGCTGTCTCGCAGCATCGCGGGGATTGAGGCTAGCCGCCGCAGAAAGCCGACAGGACCATCGCTGGCGACCGTGTGGGCCGCAGCAGCGGCGAAGGCGGCAGAACGAGGCGTGGGCATCGAGGCACTCCAAGGGTTGTGACCGACACGAAGGGCTTACGACCCAGTCTGCCCCGAGCGGCCTCGCTCAAACCTCGAGGAAGCGCCTCCGCACGTCACCACTGGCCCAGTGCTCAGCGGCAAACGCAGCGAAGGGAATGGTGCCTGACACCAGCACGAGGAGAGTTCGGCCCACGGGCCACCGCACCCGGGTGAACAGATCAACCGCCGTAATGAGGTAGATGACGAAGAACCATCCGTGGAAGGTCCAGCCGAGTACGTACCACGAATAGCTGTTACGACTGGACCAATCCCCGGTGACTAGGAGCCACAGCAACCCGAGGGTCATCACCGCCAGGAAGGTTCCGGTCACCCACGCCATCACGCGATAGCGGGTCAGAGCGCGTCGGATTCCGCGCAGTCTCGCCTCGCTGGGTGTGGACTCGGCGGGGGGGTCGGGGAAAGACGTCACCCATTCAGGTTATCCGGCTGTGCGGCCTCCTGCTGAGAGGCCCAGGCGGCATAGGCCTCGTCGGCTGCGGTGTCGGCCACTCTCTGGTCGCGCAGGAACCTGCCCCAGAACCACAGGCCGAAGCAGGCGAAGAAGACCCACTGTGACGCGTAGAAGGTATTACGGACGTCCCAGGTGGTTCCGGCGGGCACACCCTGGGCCACCTCGAGCTGCCAGAGCCCGAGTTTCAGGCACCCTAGGAACACTGCCGCCACGATGCAGTGCGTCACCCACCAACGAGGCGCGAGCGCGTAGCGAAGCATTCCCCCACGCTATCTGCACCATTTCGATGGGAAAATGCGACCAGTCGTGGTAACTTTCACAAGGTTGCAGTTGCGGTTCCTCGCTCGTTCGATCGGACGCCCGTGGAAAGCGAAGCACGGTCGGTCCCCTGTGTCCGCCCCGCTCACGTCGATACCAACGCCGCATCCACGGCCGAGGCATGG
>WLOZ01000197.1 GCA_009699025.1 Actinomycetota bacterium | reverse complement strand
TCGCAGGTACCGCCGACTCCCTGAACCAACGCCACCAAAGCGGCAACCGACAGCACACTGGTCACGACGAGCATGAGGGGCCGAACCTGGCGGTGACGTAGTGCATACGCGCCGAGCAGGGCAACGCTACCTGCGGCTATGCCCGCGACGAGACCGCCCACGCCACCCACTACGGCAACCAGAAGGTAATAGGGTGCGCCGCCCATGGCATTGCCAGCTGCAATGGAAGACATCACGACCCGGGCCGGCTCGACTGGCGGGGTGGTGTGCACAGTGGCGGCTGCAGTGTCACGTGTTGGAAGCCAGAGAGTGAGGATGCCGTCGAGCTGCGCCACGCGCCCACCCACCGCTTCCACCCCTTCTCGAATCACGATCGCGGTGCCGATTCCCGGTTCCGATGCCCCACTCTTCGGGACACCATCGTGGACGACGCGCAAGCGGACGCCCTCGTCCTCCACCGTCGCGGATATGGCTACCTCCGTGGCCCCCGCATGGCGGATCGCATTGCGGATTGCCTCCGTGAGCGCGGCCTGCACGGCAGTCCCCTGGTCGGAGGCGACCATCACGGTGGCGGGGATGGAGGTGGTGAGACGAGTCCCGAGTCGCTCGGCAGTACCCACCGAATCGACCACGGCCTGAAGTGACCGGGGGATAGGGGGAACCGGAGGGCCGGCGTCGAACTCCCTTCGCTGAGCCATCTGCTCGGCGAGGCGACCGCGATCGACAATGTCGCTGTCCAGCACGTACCGAAGATCGTTGAGCACCGTTTCATGGGTTCGCACCACCAACCGTCGCCAAGCACGGATCCGCTCCTGCAGCGTGATCGACTCAACGACGCTTGCCTCGGATCGTTGAGCTCTCACATCCCGTGCCTCGACGCGGCCAAGCTCTGTGTGCCAGGCCCACCAGAGCCACAGCGACGAGACGACGAGCTGCAGAAGAGTGATGGGTCGAACGTTGACAACGACGTCCGACAGCGTGATTGGGAGAGGGGCGGGGGCCGCGATCAGCAACCACAGCACGCACGATAGGGCCACCCACAAGAGTCCCCACATCCTGCTCAGCAGCAGCACCCCGAAGTAGGAGATCAGAAAGAGCGCCGTGGTGACCTGCACCCGCGACCCCGACTCGGGAGGATCGGCGGCCACCGAGATCACGAGCACTGTCACGCTCGCTACAGCGAGCCACGCCCCAGTAGTGGCTCCGTTCAAGGTGAGAGCTAGGGCGATGAGTCCTGCTGCGGCAGCCGTAGCGACCACCTGCACGGGGGTGAGGGACGATCCGAGGCCGACAGCTTGAACCAGCGAGAACATCACCACCAAGCCGCTCAGGACAACGATGGCCAGGCGGGTAGCAGCGAATGTCGCGGCCAGTTCAGGGCCGGGCGAGCCCCCCGAGCCGCCTCTAGGAGACAAGGCCCTCGTCGCGAGCCTGGCGGTAGATTTCGGTCTTCGTCCTCAGGGGAGTTCCGGCGCGCGAGTATTTTGCACGCACGCGCTTGATGTACTCCTGCGCAGACGTGGGCTTCACGCCCATGCGGCGGGCCACCGAGTCGATGGTCAGCCCCGACGCGTAGAGCACCATGGCCTGCTGTTCGCGCTCGCTGAGTGCCACGGCGGGCGACTCCTCCAAGCACAGAATTCCGGCCACATCGCGCGAGGTCGACATCTCGCCCGCGAGGGTTGCTGTGACGCAATCGAGCAACTCGTCGTTGGGGGCCTGCTTCGACACGTAGCCGAGTGCGCCTGCACTCAGACACGCCTTGACCATCGCTCCATCGGCAAGCGCGCTGACGATGAGTACCGGGCACCCGGCCTCAACAAGGTCGGCAGTGTTGAGAATGGGGGAGCGGCCGTCGCCGAGGTCAAGGTCGAGGATGGCGCAGTCGGCGGGCCGCCGCGCACTCGCAGCGATAGCGTCGGCCAGCGAGGGTCCGGAATAAACTAGGTCAACGTCACCCAGCAGGCCGGTCAACCGCATTGCGAGTGCGTCACGTACTAGGGGGTGGTCGTCAATGATGAGGAACCTGCGCGCACGGGCCACAATGTCACTCCGTCCTGCCCTGTGAATCCTGACACGGCTCGAGCCCTATCGTATGGCCTACATCGCGCAGAATCGGGACATCCTCACCTTCGGCAGCTCACCGGTGCGCGGCTTCCACCGGGCACCGAGCCGAGCGCTTCGCGTAGACCGGGAGATAGGGTCGGAAGGGTGCCGGCAGTGACGTCGGCCGCGAACGTCAGGAGATGCGTATGTCGTCACGCGACAGCGAGCAGCAACGGGCCAGCAGGTCGTCGCAGGAGTCAGCGGACGATGTGGTGCTCGACACTGCGGCAGCGACCGATCACAAGGCCGCCCTCGACGCCGACGTCGACTCCCTCCTCGACGAGATCGACGAGGTGCTCGAGGTGAACGCCGAGGAGTTCGTCAAGGGCTTCGTGCAGAAGGGTGGGCAGTGAGCTGAGCGGACACCAGTCCGGACGGCTCCCGCACGCCTACCTAGCCGCCGGCTCCTCAGGGTTCACCGACTTTCTGGCGTCGTTCGACCCCTCACTGCTTCCCGGTGCCAGCGGCAACCCGCGTGTTGCCGGAGTTACGCCCGACGCCCCCCACGGCACGACCATCGTGGCGGCAACGTATCCGCGCGGCATCGTGATGGCCGGCGATCGCCGGGCCACCATGGGCAACGTCATCGCATCGCGCGATATCGAGAAGGTCTACCCGGCCGACGAGCACTCGTGCGTGGGCATCGCCGGTACCGCCGGACTTGCCATCGAGCTGGTTCGGCTCTTCCAGGTTGAGCTCGAGCACTACGAAAAGATCGAGGGAGCCCAACTGTCAATCGAGGGCAAGGCCAACCGCCTCGCCACCATGATTCGCGGCAACCTCGCCATGGCGTTCCAGGGCCTGGCCGTAGTGCCCCTCTTCGGAGGCTACGACCCCAACGAAAAATGCGGCCGCATCTACTCGTACGACGTCACTGGTGGCCGCTACGAGGAGCACTCGTTCCACGCGGTTGGCAGCGGTTCGGTCTACGCGCGCGGTTCGCTCAAAAAGCTCTACCGGCCCGACCTCGACCAGCAGGAGGCCGTCAGCATGGTGCTCGAGGCGCTCTACGACGCCGCCGACGACGACTCGGCGACCGGCGGCCCCGACCTTGCCCGACGCATCTATCCGGTGGTCGCCGTGGTCGACGCCGAGGGCTACCGACGTCTCGCCGACGACGAGCTCGAGCCGCTGGTGCAGCGCATCGTGGCGCAGCGCGACGTGCGCCCCGACGGCCCGCTCGCTCCGCTCACGCCGCTCGAGCCGGGGGAGGGCTCATGAGCACTCCCTACTACGTCTCGCCCGAACAGCTCATCAAAGACAAGGCAGACTTCGCCCGTAAGGGAATCGCCCGGGGTCGCAGTGTCATCGTGATGCAGTACGACAACGGCATTCTCTTCGTGGCCGAGAACCCTAGCCGCGCCCTGCACAAGATCTCAGAGATCTACGACCGCATCGGCTTCGCGGCAGTAGGGAAGTACAACGAGTTCGAGAACCTCCGAGTTGCCGGCATTCGGTTTGCCGACCTGCGCGGATACTCCTACGACCGCAGTGACGTCACCGGCCGCAGTCTGGCCAACGCCTACGCGCAGACTCTGGGCACAATTTTCACCGAAACGCCCAAGCCCTACGAGGTCGAGGTGGTCGTGGCCGAGGTGGGCATCAACGCCGACACCGATCAGATGTACCGACTCACCTTCGACGGGTCGGTGGGCGATGAGCACGGATACGTCGCGATGGGCGGGTCAGCCGAAGCCATCACCGCCGCTCTCGCCGAGCGATGGTCGCCCCGAATGCCCCTCGACGACTGCATCAGGCTCGCCACCGAACTGCTCGGGCGCGACGGCGCCGCCGAGCCCCGCAGGCTCACCCCCGGCCAGCTTGAGGTCGCGGTGCTCGAGCGCTCCAAGCCCCGACGCACCTTCCGTCGCGTGTCGGGCGACCAGTTGGCGTCGATCCTCGGCGTGCCCGACGACGAGGCCGACTCAGCCGGCGCCCCCTAGGCTTTCAACCCCCTTGATCCATGCGAAAGCGTCGGTCAGAGTCCCGCCAAGTGACGCTTTCGCATGGACGAGCGAGACGGCGGGAAGGCGCACGCCGGACGGAGGGGGCGGAGCAGGGCGGTAGTCCGACGGCACGCCTAAGGTGGGGTGATGGACCGGCGGATCTTCGGCATCGAGACCGAGTTCGGTGTGACCTGCACCTTTCACGGGCAGCGCCGCCTCTCGCCCGACGAGGTCGCCCGGTACCTATTCCGGCGGGTCGTGTCGTGGGGGCGCAGCAGCAACGTATTCCTGCGCAACGGATCTCGCCTCTACCTCGACGTGGGCAGTCACCCCGAGTACGCCACCCCCGAGTGCGACGACATTCTGCAACTGGTCACCCACGACCGGGCGGGGGAGCGCATTCTCGAAGGTCTGGTGGTCGACGCCGAGAAGAGGCTGCGCGACGAGGGCATCGACGGCGACATCTACCTCTTCAAGAACAACACCGATTCTGCGGGCAACTCCTACGGGTGTCATGAGAACTTCCTGGTGGGCCGTCAGGGTGAGTTCAGCAAGCTGGCCGACGCGCTGATTCCCTTTCTCGTGTCGCGGCAGCTCATCGCCGGGGCGGGCAAGGTGCTCTCCACACCCCGAGGGCCGGTGTACTGCCTGAGCCAGCGCGCCGAGCACATGTGGGAAGGCGTCTCGAGTGCCACCACCCGAAGCCGCCCCATCATCAACACGCGCGATGAGCCGCACGCAGACGCCGAGCGCTACCGGCGCCTGCACGTCATCGTCGGTGACTCGAACATGAGCGAGACCACCACCATGCTCAAGGTGGCCACCACCGACCTCGTGCTGCGGATGCTCGAGTCGGGCTACGTGCTGCGCGACATGAC
>WLOZ01000196.1 GCA_009699025.1 Actinomycetota bacterium | reverse complement strand
GCGGCCGTCCGCACCACCACTCAGGCGGATGCGGCTCGCGAATCCTGCGCCCGTCGACGCATGGCCACGATGGCCAGCGCCAGAGTAGCGATCAGACACGTGATTCCCCACATGATCCACGTCAGCTTCCCACCAATCGTGCTCTCGTTGGTCAGCTCGAAGAAGCTCGGAATGCACCCCAGGCCGTTCAACACTGCGGCGGCCGCTCCCAGCCAGACCGCTGCGCGCCCAATCGACATCGAGAGGTGCTCGATGTGAGAAATGATCGCCACCGCAAGGAACACAGAGGCCAAGGCAAACAGGGCCCACGCGAGTTGGGCCGCTGACCCTGCGCCGTTGATCAGCATGAGCTGAGCGATCCCTGCCAGCAGGCAGGCAAGTGCGCCCGACATCAGGCTCAGGAACGACGCGTGCACGGTGGTCTCGTAGTCGTCCACCGCGAACTTGCCCGTCTCGCCCAGAGCGATGTGCTGCTCCATGAGCTTTTCCTTGCGCATCGCCACCAGAGTCAGGCTCACTGCTGTGAGCAGTGGAGCCACTGCCCACATGACGATGTAGTAGTTCAGCCACGACGTCTCCAAAACCCGATCGGGATTGAGGGCGAACGGCGCATCAGCCAAGGCGAGAGCTACCGCGGCAAGAATTCCGCACACCACTGCTGCGCGCCCGAGCCGATTGGACAGGTGCTCGATGTGGGCAACGACCGCCACCGCCACCAAGAGCCACCCCAGACTGTGCAGCGCCCAACCCAGCGCGCCCCCAACTCCGGGGGAGAGCAACGTGCCCACACCAACGCCCAACATGCCCACGCAGGCGCACGCCAGAGCGAAGAACGAGGCATGAATTTTCGATCGCTCGTCGTCGCTGACCACAACAGCACTAGCCATCACAGGCTCCTTCAGACTTTGGGCTACATCGTCGATTCGACGCAACGTCACATCACAGTAACCAGCACAGCGGTCGGCGATGGGACAAACGTTCCTCTAGCGGAACGTGTGTCGCTCTTCCAGCCCGTGCTGCGCATGAATGCCATCGGGGGCACCCAAGCCCACACCTATCGCGCTTGGACGCCCCACCGTGCGCGTACCCGCGCCATGACCGACCCCACAGCGCCGGTTAGGCAGCAGCGGCTCGAGAATCCTGCGCCCGTCGACGCATGGCCACGATGGCCAGCGCCAGAGCACCGACCAGGCACGTGATTCCCCACATAATCCACGACAGCTCTCCACCGAACGAATTGTCGCCGGTGACATCGAAGAACATGGGAATGGCACCTAAGGCGTTCAACACCGCGGCGGCCGCGCCTAGCCAGACCGCTGCGCGCCCGATCGACATCGAGAGGTGCTCGATGTGAGAAATGATCGCGACCGCCGTGAGCACCCATGAAAGCGCTAAGAGGACCCAAGCGAGGAGGGCCGATGATCCTCCGTCGTTGATCAGCATGAGCTGAGAGATTCCAGTCAACAGGCAGGCAAGTGCACCCGACATCAGGGTCAGGAACGACGCGTGCACGGTGGTCTGGTAATCCTCCACCGCAAACTTTCCCGTCTCGCCCAGAGCGATGTGCTGCTCCATGAGCTTTTCCTTGCGCACCGCCACCAGAGCCAGACTCGCCGCAGCAAGGAACCCAGCCACTCCCCACATGACGGTGTAGTAATTCAACCAGGACATCTGCAACACCCGATCGGGATCCAATGCGAAGGGCACATCGGCGAGGGCTTGCGCCACCGCGGCCAGAATGCCACACACCACCGCAACGCGCCCCAGGCGATTGGACAGGTGCTCAATGTGGGCGATGATCGCCACCGACAGCAAGAGCCACCCCAGACTGTGGAGCGTCCAACCGAGCGCGCCCCCCACCCCGGGGGAAAGTAGCGTGCCCACACCAACACCCACCATGCCCACGCAGGCGCAAGCTAGAGCGAAGAACGAAGCATGAATTGTCGATCGCTCGTCGTCGCTGACCACAACAGCACTAGCCATCACAGGCTCCTTCACGGGATCGCCGCGCCGTCGAATTGCATCGAAGTCACTTCACAGTAACCAGCAGAGCAGTCGGCGACGGGCCAGATGTTCCTCTAGCGGAACGTGTGTCGCTCTTCCAGCCCGTGCTGCGCACGACTGCCCCTGGGGCGTCCAAGCGCGATAGGTGCGTGCTTGGGTGCCCCCGATGCGAAAAGAAACGACGCGGGGGGCTGCCTACATGTAGCGATACACGCTATTTCGCCGTGCCTGACACCAACGGCTAGCGGACCGGTCGATACTGGGCGAATGGAAGAGTCCGCTCCAGACGCCCCACAGGGCACGCCCGCGGCCTTGACGCGACCCAGCCTGGGGGAGCCGCGTTGGCCCGCCGCCATGCTCATCGTCGCCATCATCACCCTTCAACTGCTGCTACCCAGCAGCATCACAGGAACGTTCGCCCCGATTGTGGCGCTGATCGAGGTGCTGCTACTGGGCGTGATCGTCAGCATCAACCCGCGGCGCATCAATCGCGAGGGAAGATGGCTTCGGGCGCTGGGCTTGCTGCTCATCGCTTTCATCAGCCTGGCGAATGCCGTGGCTATGTCACGACTCGTCGACTCGATCCTGCACACCAACGACCTTCGGTCGCCCTCGGAGCTTCTCTTCACCGGTGGCAACATCTGGCTCGCCAACGTGCTGATCTTCGCCCTCTGGTACTGGGACCTCGACCACGGCGGCCCGGCCGCGCGCGCGCTCCGCCCCCACCCGGCGCCCGACTTTCTCTTTCCGCAGATGCAACCCGGCGTACCCGGCGGAGCCGACTGGCGCCCCCACGTGGTCGACTACCTCTACGTCTCGTTCACCAACTCCACCGCCTTTAGCCCCACCGACACGATGCCGCTGTCGCGCTGGGCCAAGATGGCCATGATGCTGCAGGCGGCCATCTCCCTGATTACCCTCGCCCTCGTGGTGGCACGGGCCATCAACGTTCTGCCCAACTGACGATGTGAAGGGGCGATCGGCTCGGTGTGCGACGATTCGCTGATGGAGTCCCACCCCCTGAACCCCCTCACCCCCGACGAGATCCGCCGCACCGCGCAGGTGGCACGAACGGCCGACGGTGCCGCCGACGCAGTCTTCATCTCGATCGGAATTCGCGAGCCCGCCAAGGCCGACTACCTCGCGTGGAGTGACGCTGGCGGTCCCCTCCCGATGCGCCGAAGTCGGGCCGCCCTCTACGACGCGCAGCGTCGCGTGCGCGAGGTCACGGTCGACCTTGGGTCCGGACAGATCGCCGAGGATCGGCACTTTCCCGGCGCCATGCCGCCCATCACTCCCGACGAATACGTCGCCGCCGAGGCAGCGGTCAAGAGCGACCCCCTCATGATCGAGGCCCTCGCCCGACGCGGCATCACCGACATGGGCGAGGTGCAGATCGATGTGCTCGCCGCTTCGAAGATGGGGCACGAACTCGAAGACGGTCACCGCATCGCGCGATGCGTGCCCTACCTCAGGGGAGCGCCCGGTCTCAACGGCTATGCGCGACCGATCGAGAGCCTGCTCGCCTTTCTCGACCTCGACGACAAGCGAGTGCTCGCCATTGAGGAATACGACGTCAAGCCGATCCCCGAGGCCGACGGCGAGTACGCGGTTGGCACCGTTCCGGTGGCCGAAGGATTCCGCGCAATCGACATCGTGCAGCCCGACGGCGTCTCGTTCACCGTCGAGGGCAATCGTGTGTCGTGGCTCGGCTGGGAGTTCTCGGCGTCGCTGGATGCCCAGGAGGGACTAGTCCTCCACGACGTGCGGTTCAAGGGTCGCCGCATCATGTATCGCGCCTCGTGCGCGGAGATGATCGTGCCCTACGGGGCGCCGCACCCGATGCACAACTGGCGCACCTACTTCGATGCCGGCGAGTACGGCCTCGGCGCCTGCACCAACTCGCTCGTGCTCGGCTGCGACTGCGTGGGTGACATTACCTACCTCGACTCGTACCTCGCCGACGGTAGGGGCGACGTGGTCGAGATCGCCAACGCCATCTGCCTGCACGAGGAGGACCACAGCCTGCTGTGGAAGCACACCGATCACGGCACGGGCCGAGTGGAAAGCCGGCGCGCGCGCCGCTTCGTGGTCAACTCGATGGCAACCGTGGGCAACTACGACTACTCGTTCCGATGGAACTTCGGCCTCGACGGCCACATCGAGTTCGAGGTGCAGTTGCACGGCATCATCTCCACCATGGCGCACGCGCCCGGTGAGGAGCTTGCGGGCACCAACCTCGTCGACGTCGGCCTCTCGGGCCCGCACCACCAGCACCTATTCAGCTTTCGCCTCGACCTCGACGTCGACGGCACCAACAACACGGTGCGCGAGGTGGAGGCCGAGCCGATTCCGATCGGGCCCGACAACCCGGTGGGCAACGCCTTCCGCGCCAAGACCACGGTGTTCCACACCGAGCAACAGGCCATGCGCACGGCCAATGACACGCTCGGCCGCGCCTGGTACGTCGGCAACCCCAACAAGGTCAACGCGGTGGGTGGCCCGCCCAGCTACCGCATCGTGCCCATGCACGGAGTCACGCCCATGCTCGCGCAGCCCGGGTCGAGCGTGTACCAGCGGGCGGGTTTCGGACGCAACATCCTCTGGGTCACGCCCAACCGCGACGACGAGCGCCACGCGGCCGGCACCTACCCCTACGGCACGATCGGACAGCCGGGTCTGCCCCAGTGGACCGAGGCCGACCGACCGATCGAG
The DNA here is from genome assembly GCA_009699025.1 of Actinomycetota bacterium. The sequence goes on along the minus strand of WLOZ01000196.1, from coordinate 216 downwards.
AACACCGACATCGTGTGCTGGTACACCGTGGGCGTCACCCACTTCGTGCGTACCGAGGACTGGCCGATCATGCCTGTCGCACGAGCCGGATTCCGCCTCGAGCCCGCCGGCTTTTTCGACCGCAACCCCGCGCTCGACGTGCCACCGTCAGATCCGTCTTGCTGCACGTGAAAGTACGAGGAACACAGGTGAAGCGAACGATCACGGCCACGGTTG
>WLOZ01000195.1 GCA_009699025.1 Actinomycetota bacterium | reverse complement strand
TCACAGGATGGCGCCCTTGCCGATGGCGACCACGCCATTGGGGCTCACGGTGAACCGCTCGCGATCGGAGGCGAGGTCGACTCCGATGGTGACCCCATCGGGCACAATGACGTTCTTATCGAGAATCGCGTTGCGCACCACGGCGTTGCGACCGATGCGCACCCCCGGCATGAGCACCGCGCCTTCGACGTACGAGCCCTCGCGCACCTGCACATCAAAGGACACGACGCTGGTGCGCACATGCCCGCCCGCGATGATGGTGCCCACGCCGATCATCGACTCGTGGGCGTTTCCGCCCTCGACGAATTTCGCCGGCGGAAGCGATGGCGCGTTCGACAGGATCGGCCAGTTGCGGTTGTACAGGTTGAAGATCGGATGCACCGAGACGAGGTCCATGTGCGCGTCGTGGTACGAGTCGAGCGTCCCGACGTCGCGCCAGTAGCCGCGGTCGCGGTCGGTCTCGCCCGGCACACGGTTGTTCTCGAAGTCGTACACATGGGTGAGGCCCTGCGCTGTGAGCATTGGCAGGATGTTGCCGCCCATATCGTGCAGCGAACCCGGGTCGACGGCGTCGGCCTTCAGTGCCTCGATCAGCACCTCGGTGGTGAACACGTAGTTGCCCATCGAGACCAACGCCTCGTCGGGTGAGCCCGGAACCGAAGGCGGGTCGGCTGGCTTCTCGTGGAAGGCCGCAACCCGAGTGCCGTCGTCGCTCTGCTCGATCACTCCGAAGGCCGACGCGCCTGCGCGCGCCATTCGGATTCCGGCCACCGTGACCCCGGCCCCCGAGGCGATGTGCTGCTCGACCATCTGCCGAGGGTCCATGCGATACACGTGGTCGGCGCCGAACACCACGACGTAATCGGGCTTCTCGTCATATACCAGGTTCAGGCTCTGGAAGATCGCGTCAGCCGAGCCGGTGAACCAGCGCGGGCCTAGCCGCTGCTGCGCCGGCACCGCCGTGATGTAGTCGCCGAGCAGGCCCGACATGCGCCACGTGGTGGTGATGTGACGGTCGAGTGAGTGCGACTTGTACTGGGTCAGCACGCAAATGCGTTTATAACCGGCGTTGACGAGATTCGAGAGCACGAAGTCGACCAAACGATAGGCGCCACCGAAGGGAACAGCTGGCTTGGCGCGATCGGCCGTGAGCGGCATCAGGCGTTTGCCCTCACCACCGGCAAGGACGATTCCGAGCACACTGCGCTGACCAGACACACGCTCACACTAGTGCCGCCACTAGCCTGAGGGAATGCGTGCTGCGATCCTGACCCGCGAGTGGCCACCCGATGTTTATGGCGGCGCCGGAGTTCATGTCGAGTACCTCGTTCCCCAGCTCCGCTCGCTGATTGATGTCGATGTGTACTGCTTTGGCGAGCCTCGCAGCGATGCGACCGCCTACGCGGTGCCACGCGGACTCGACGGCGCCAACCCCGCGCTGCAGACCCTCGGGGTGGACCTCGCCATGGTGGCGGCAACCGCGGGCGCCGACATCGCCCACTCGCACACGTGGTACGCGAACATGGCGGGCAACCTCGCCGGACTGCTGCACGGAATTCCGCACGTCCTCACCGCGCACTCCCTCGAACCGCGTCGCCCGTGGAAGGCTGAGCAGCTCGGGGGCGGCTACCGACTCTCCAGCTGGATCGAGCGAACCTCGTACGCCGACGCTCACGCGATCATCGCGGTGAGCCAGGGCATGCGCCGCGATGTGCTCGAGTGCTACCCATTCGTCGATCCCTCGCGGGTGCACGTCGTGCACAACGGGATCGATATGAAGCCGTTTGCGACTCCCGACGTCGAGATCGACCTACGACAGCACGGAGTCGACGTGGACAGACCCTTCGCACTGTTCGTGGGTCGCATCACCCGACAAAAGGGAATCGCCCACTTCTGCCGTGCCGCATCGCTCTTCGACCCCGAGGTACAGATCGTGATCTGCGCCTCGGGCCCCGACGAGCCCCGCATCGGTGACGAGACTGACCGCGCGATCCGAGCCCTTCAGGCCGAGAGATCAGCGGGGGTCGTGTGGCTCGACGGCATGCTTGACCGTGGCACCGTGGCGGCGCTCTACCGCGCGGCGACCGTCTTCGTGTGCCCCTCGGTGTACGAGCCTCTCGGCATCGTGAACCTCGAAGCGATGGCCAGCGGCACGGCAGTTGTCGCCAGTGATGTCGGGGGCATCCCTGAGGTGGTGGTCGATGGCGAGACTGGATTCCTCGTGCACTACGACCCCGACGACCCCGACGAGGCCGCGCGGTTCGAGGCCGGCCTCGCCGCTCGGGTCAACGAGGTCATCGCCGACTCGACCCTCGCCACGCGCCTCGGTGAGGCCGGGCGGGTGCGAGCCGCGGCTCACTTCGGTTGGGATGCCGTGGCACGTCGCACGGTCGAGGTGTACACCACTGCCGCCGCGGTGCATGCCAGCCAGTGAACGACTCGCAGGTCGCGCGGCCTCGTTCCACGGACGGTCGTCATGTACGACGGCCCGTGATCGGCTATCTCCTTTACCTCATCGCTGCGACCCTGTTCGCGCTCAACGGATCGGTCTCGAAGGTCCTCCTCGAGGCAGGCATTCCCTCAGCCCGACTCTCTCAACTGCGCGTCACCGCGGCCTTCCTCATCCTTCTTGTGGTGGTCGCCCTCACCAATCGAGCCGCACTGCGGCTGCGCCGTGCCGAGATGCCCCGCATTGTCGTGTACGGCATTCTCGGCATTGCCATGACCCAGTGGCTCTACTTCGTCGGCATAGCACGCCTACCCGTGGGCGTGGCGCTCCTCATCGAGTTCACCGCACCGATCATGGTGGCTCTGTGGTTTCGCTTCGGCCTCAAGGAGCCGGTGCGCGCCGGGGTGTGGTGGGCGCTCGTCCTGGCACTCATCGGACTCGCCATGGTGGCGCAGGTGTGGCAGGGCTTCACCCTTGACATCGTGGGTGCCGCAGCCTGCTTCGGCGCCGCGATTGCGCTCGTCGTTTACTACATCGTGGGTGAACGCAGCGTGCAGGGTGCGGCAGCACGCGACCCGATCTCCCTCACCATGTGGGGCTTCGCGGCGGCAGCGCTCTTCTGGGCCGTGGTGCAGCCCTGGTGGAGCTTCCCCTGGCCCACACTGGCCGCGCAGTCGACGAGCACCGGCATGCTGGCCGCAGCGCCCAACGCGCTCCTCATTGCCTACATGGTGGTGCTCGGCACCGTTGTTCCGTTCTGGCTCGCCCTGGCGTCGATGCGCCACCTGCGCGCGTCGCAAGCCTCAACTATCGGGATGAGCGAACCGGTGATCGCCACCTTATTGGCGTGGGTACTGCTCGGAGAGTTCCTCACCCCGCTGCAGCTGCTCGGCGGCGCCGTGGTGCTGGTGGGCGTCCTGCTGGCTGAGCGCTCGCGCTAGGTCAGCGAGACGCCGGCAACTTACTGCGCATCGTGCCCTGCATGGCTGTGAAACGGTCGCGCGCCTGCCGCTCGACCAGCGCCGGAACCCAGCGATTCGTCAGAGCCAGCAGGCGCGCAAACCGGGGTGCCACGATGAGTCGGCGGTTGCGCTCGATGCCGTCGATGATGTCGAGTGCGAGGGAATCAGCGTCGTAGAGCCCTCCAGGGAGGCGTGCGGCCAGCTCGCGCCCTCGGCCCTCGAGGGTGCTGGGTCTGAGGTCGCTTGGCATGGGCGCGTCGAGAATCGGGGTGTCAGTAAAGCCCGGGCAGACTGCTGACACGCGCACCCCGTGGGCCGCCCCCTCGATGCGCAGTGACGTCGAGAGCCCCACCACCGCGTGTTTGGTCATCGCGTAAGGAGTGAGCCCCGGCGCGGGGATGAGACCGGCCAGCGACGCCGTGTTGACGATGTGTCCACTGCCCTGCTGCACCATCAGTGGATAGGCGGCGACGACACCGTTGACGACACCGCGAAGGTTGACATCGATCACCCGATCCCAGTGCGCCACCGAGAGCTCCTCGGCCGGGCCGCCCATTCCGATGCCAGCGTTGTTGACCATGATGTCGAGCCGCCCGAACTCGGCGTGTACTGAGGTAACCAGCGCCAGCACGGCCTGAGCGTCGGTGACATCGAGCGCTGCGGCCCGGGCCATTCCGGGCCCGACCATGAGCGACACCGCCGCCTCGGCCGCCACCGCATTGACGTCGGCGACCACCACGGTGTCACCCCGACTCACGAGGGCCGCACTGAGCGCACGACCGATGCCCGAGGCCCCACCGGTGACGATCACGATTCGGCTCATGGGCCCACCCTGCCACGCGGAGTCAGCCGGAGTCAGCCGGAGTCGTACCACCGGGTCAGACGTGCAAATCCCTCGTCGAGGGACACCGTTGGCTTCCACTGCAGTGCCTCACGCGTGCGCCTCTGATCGAACCAGTGCGCGGTCGAGAGCTGCTCGGCCAAGAATCGTGTCATGGGCGGGTCTTCCTGGCGGCGCGAGGCCGCCCACAGGGTCTCAGCGACGGCACCCGCAGCAGACGCCACCCCCGCCGGCACCACCCGGCCCGACGGCTGCAGTCCTGCGGCGCGGGCGATGCGCCCGAAGAGCTCGGCCACCGTGCGGGGCTCACCATTGCTGACCACCAGCACCTCGCCGTGCAGGAAGGGCGCGCGGTCGACGGCTGCCACCAGGGCGTCGGCAGCGTTGTCGACCCAGGTGGTGTCGATCAGTGCGGTGCCACCCCCCACGAGGGCCATCCGGCCCGAGCGTGCACGCTCGACGATGCGGCCGATGAGCTGGGTATCTCCCGGCCCCCATACGAGATGCGGCCTGATCGCCACCACCGCCGGTAGGTCGCTTCCGAGTGCCACCAACTCAGCCTCGGCCTTCGACCTCGAGTAGTGGCCGCGTACCTCCGCTGGGTTGGCAGGGCCGGCACCAGCCCCCACGAGGGCATGGCCCGAATGGGCGACCGAGGGGCTCGACACGTGCACCAGCCGAGGCAC
>WLOZ01000194.1 GCA_009699025.1 Actinomycetota bacterium | reverse complement strand
GGGAGGCAGCGCGCGCGACAGTCGCGGATGGTCGGAGTCGGGCATCGACCAGAGGAAGGCGGCGAAGTCGTCGAGGCTCAGTGCCTGCAGCGAGTCGAAGGCCTCCTGCATGGTGGCGTCGCCGGGGAGGCTCCGCTCAGCACGTCGGAGCTCCCTGCGCAGCTGCCAAGACCCGAGTGCCATCGCGCGACCTCCTTCAGGTGCGAGTATCGCACGGAGTGCGAGAGGGTCGGCGGAGCCTGTGGCTGGCAAGCGTGGTCGTTCAGGCCTGCCGCGAGGCGAGGGCGTCGAAGCCGGGGGGTGAGCCCAGTGAGCCACGACGCCATCCAGACTCTGGCCGACGCGCCCCGCGTGCTGCATGACTCGTCGACGCCGCTGCCCCCGATGCCTCCGGGGGCAGGGTGAGCGACGACTCGGACAGCATCTGGAGTCGAGGCCACGAGGGCCGCGTCCGGGGGTAGAGTGCAGCGATGGCGGGGTGTGGCTCGACTCGGAGGTGCGCGTGAAGCGGGTGAGGGACGTGCCCGGCCGCCCGGGCCGACGCGTCTTCCTGCCGCACCGCGGGCTGAGGAGGCTGAGCGCGGCAGGCCTCGCGTGCCTGGGCCTCGTGGTCGCCCTCTTCGCTCACCTCGTCCAGGGTGGCGGCATCCCAGCGGGGGAGCCGCTCGCGCTGATCTGCGTGGCAACCGGAGTTCTGATGTTCCCGCTCGTGGGGCGCCGGGTGGGCGTAGTGCGCACCGTCGTGCACCTCGCGGCGCTTCAGGCGGTGGTGCATGTCGTGGCCAACGCCTTCGCCGGCTCGCACTCGGGCCACGCTGCCTCCAGCGCGTGTGCCACCCTGACGCCCACCTCCGTCATGTGGCACGGGGCCGCCGTGCTGGTGCTCGCGGTCGCCACTCTTCGGCTGGAGTCACTCGCGCTCAGCCTCCTGCTGATGCTCTTTGGCAGCTGGAGCGTGGTGCGGGCCACGCTCAACCACGACTACTCGGCACCACGGCCGGTCGCGTTCGCCTTCGCGGCGGCACCGGTCGCTCTGACGCTCCGATTCGTGGGGGCGTCGCTGTGTTGGAGAGGCCCTCCGCTCACCGGGTGAGATCGCGATCGCGACGCCGACGAGTCTTCGGCCTCGCGCAGCCATGCTTCGCCGGAAGTCCCGGCACCTCTCCGCCATCGTGTGATGGCCCCAATTCGAATGCGAGAAACCATGTCTTGTACACGTCTCGTGCGGCACCGCCGCGCGTTTGCCAGCACCATCATCGTGGGAGCGGTCGCGGTCACCGCGTCGCTTCTCACAGCAGTTCCTGCAAGCGCCCACGTGGGCGTCTTCTGGGACTCTCCCCAGCCCCCGCAGCTGGGCAAGACCAGCCTGATCCACCTCACCGTCCCTCACGGGTGCAGCTTCACCACTGCGAGCCTCACCGCTGTGGCGAGTGGGCAGACGACCCTCGAGCAGCTGTCGCTCAGCGCTGACTACGTCCCGGTGGAGGTCGTGGGCCATGCGGAGCAGGCCGCGGCGACGTGGTACTTCGCTACGACGTCGGTCGATGTCGCGATTCCGCGGGTGGCGACCTCAGGCAGCGACGAGTGGCTCGGGGTGAACGCCGGTGCAGTCATGGCTCAGTTCATGCCGGGAAGCGGGTGGACGTCGGAGGTCGACGAGACGGATCCAGTCACCACAGTGGCCCACTTCGCCATCAATTCGACCGACCCGATCGCTGATCAGGCGTCGGCCCTGCCCTACCACGAGTTCATGCAGTTCGGGATTCGGATGAAGGTCGAGACACGCAAGGCAGGTGGCGTCTACAGCCAGCCGACGGTGGCTCAGCCATTGGCGTACACATTGGCGGCGAACAAGCTGATGCTGGTCACGCGCCAGGGCTGCCAGGTCGACTTCACCAATGACGGGGGAGTGACCAGCGTGCGCAAGACGGTCTACGCGGGTGACCTCGTGAATGGCTGGGGCTCGAGCTCCCCGACACTGACCGTGGGGCTCGACCCGACGGCCGACCTGACGACCGGGCCGACCGGGCCGACGGGGCCGACGGGGCCGACGGGGCCGACGGGGACGGCTTTCTGGGGAGGCCAGTTCGCGGTGGACCGGAGGGGGAGCGCGACCAGGCCGACGTTGTCGGTGCTGATCGACGCGCGCACCTCGTACGCGGGAAAGAGGTTCGAGCTGCGCTCAACCGCGGGTCGCGTGATCGTGCGCGGCACGCTGAACTCCGCGGCGGACTTTCGTGCGGTGCTCGGCCCCAAGGCGGCGGGCAAGGTGACTGCCAGTCAGACGCTGGTGCTCTTCGTCGCGTCGAGGCGCGTGGCCATGGATCGGGCCTAGCCCCCTGAGGGTGGGCCGTCCGATCGTGGGCGGCCCACCCCACCCCAACCATCGACACGAATGGGAGACACCATGTTCCACGTCCAACGACGTGCGTCCGCGACAGTGGGCGCTCTCGCGGCCGGTGTGGTGCTGGCCGCCTGCGGCGCCGGCACGACAGCGCCCGAACCGCCCGTTGGCCCGACCTCTGCGACGGCCCCAGCGATGCTCAGCACCCCTTCTGCGTCGAAGCCGCGGGTCTTGCCACTGGAGTTCGACGACGGCTCGGCGGGCACCATGGCCGTCGCCGAGGGTGCGGACGGAATCGTGGCGTTGCGCTTCGAGCCGGCGCTGCCGCTCGGAGCCTCAGCGGTCGTGCAGATCGATGGTGCCCAGGCCGACGCTGGCTCGCTGTCATTCGAGGTCTCGCGGCTCGACGGCGCATGGGTCGCGTCGCGACCGTTGATGCCAGGCGCTTGGACCATCACCGTGACGGTGAGCGACGAGTCCGATGGCTTCGTCTCCACCGTCTCGGCCAACACGATCGTCACCCTCTCCCTGGAGCAGTCATGAGGATTCCGGTTCGGCTTGTCGTCATCAGTGCCCTGCTGGGCCTCATGCTGCCGTGGGCGGTGGGAGTGCCGTCGGCGGCGGCCCACGCCGACCTCATTGCCCAGTCACCCCGCGACGGACAGTTCCTGCAGGTCAGTGCGACACGGACGACTGTGCGCATCGACTTCGGGGAGCTGGTCGAGGTCACGGCGTCAGGGCTGCGGATTCGCGACTACCGGGGCACGGTGCTGTCAGGGCGGGCGCTGGTGCGGAGCCTGCCGACCTCAGACCCTGATGTCACCCCGTCACGGGTGTGGGTCACCTCGATGAAGCCGCTGGCGCGCGGCCGCTACGCGGTGGAGTACTCGGTGCTGAGCCAGGATGGTCACCGTGTGATTCGGGCCTTCGGGTTCTCCGTGGGGCTCACGACCAGTGCCTCGAGGCCGGCGGTGGTGGCGATGCGCACGATGCTTCCCGCGCAGCCCGCACCGGCCGTCACCATCTCGCGGCCGGTGGTGGGGTGGCGCTCGATCACTGTCGCGATGCCCAGCGGGACGTCAGGCGGCGAGGTCAGGCTGACCTGCCAGCGGGCGGGCGCTACAGCGCCTCGTGTGTCAGCCCCCTTCGTCTGGACGCTCGGACGTACCATCGGCGGTCGCGCCACTGCGAGCGGCTATCTGCCAACCCCCTGCAGCTACCGCATCGGTGTCACGGTGAACCGGGCGTTCCCGCGCTACCCGTCGTCATGGCAGTCGACGTCGGTGGTCGCGGTGGGAGGCTAGCCCATGACACTCAGAACCTTCCGACGGATCCTCGTCAGTGCCATCGCCGTGATCCTGGCCGCGTTGCTGCCGATTACTGCCGCAGGTGCCCACGACCGCCTCGAATCGACGATCCCGGCCGATGGCGCGGTGCTGACTGAGCCGCCTGCCGCCGTGGTGTTCTCGTTCGCGGCTCCCCCGCTCGACATCGGTGGCTTCATCAGCGCTCGGTCGGCCAGCGGCGAGGCGGTCGGGGTGGGTCCCGCGGCCGTCGACGGTCTGACCGTGTCAGCGACATGGCCGTCGAGCGCGCGATCGGGCACCTACTTGGTGTCGTGGCGTGTGGTCTCGGGGGACGGCCATCCTGTGAGCGGCGCCATCACGTTCAGGATCAGCGGCCAGGGGGGCAGTGCCCCGGCGGCGACGTTGCCAACAGTCGCACAGGACGAGTCGTCGTTCCCTCTTGGTCCTGTGGCCGCGCTGATGGCGATTGGCCTCGTTGGCGCGGGGCTTGTCTCGCTCATGATGTGGCGGCGCCGGAGCTGACTCCGGATGCGCCCCTCCTGCGCTCACCGACTCGTCGTTACTGCTGCCTGCCTCATCGCTGCGGGCCCGCTGAGCGATGAGTCGGTCAGCGGTGGCGCAGGGCTTCCTCGATGTCGTGGGTCGCCTCGGCCACGAGTGCCTTCCGCTCGTCGTCGTCGGTCAGGCCGGGCATCGGCTCGCGCGAGCGAGACACGAGAAGGCGTGCCTCATCGGGGTCGAGCCAGCCGTGGGCCACGAGTGGCTCCACCTCGGTGGCCACCCACTCGACCACACGATCGCGCAGCCACTGCTGGTCGTCGCGCGACAGGAAGACCTGCAGCGGCTCGCCCTGCAGCCGGCGGCCGGCGGCGGTGCGGGGTGTCAGGTTCGGGTTCACCTGATGAGTGCCCTCGAGGGGATGCTCGCCTCGGTCGAGCCAGAGGCACAGGGCTGTCCACGCGCTGTCGGAAACGTTCACGCGGGGGAGGGTCCGAGTCCATTCCTCCTCGTGGGCCTGTGTCAGGTCGGGGGTGAGCACATGCCTCACCATGCTGCGGGCATCTCCGTCGAGTGGGGTCAGGGCGAGAGCCTCCCAGCGCACGTCGGGGGCCATCGCCTCTCCGGCGCCGAGGACGCCTTCAAGGGTGGGGAGGACGCGCGTCCACCCGTGCTCGTGGAACAGGCGCAGGGCGTCGTCGACCCAGAGGCCCTCTGAGGTGCGCAGTGACTCGCCCCACAGGGACACCAGCCACGGCCCCAGCGGGCGCAGGTGGCCCACCACCTGCACGGT
>WLOZ01000193.1 GCA_009699025.1 Actinomycetota bacterium | reverse complement strand
AGTCTGGCGTCGCGCCCGCGTGGCACCCTCACGGTCGACCAGGGCTCGATGCGCGTAGTGCGCACACACCCGGCCAGCGTGCGCGTGGGCCTGTCCGGTGCACGCCGGGGGGCACGTGGCGTGCGCCTTGTTGAGGGCGACCCACTCCAACCGTCGGGATCGATGCCCATCTCGCGCCACCAACTGACGAGTTCGACCACCCTTCGGTTTCCCCTCGACACGTCGACGCGCGGGCAGCGCCCCATCGGACCGTTCACCCTGCTTCAGGGCGACCCGTGGGGAATGGTGTCGAGAGTGGTCGACCGCACCGAGGGTGGACTCATCACCGTGCATCCACGAGTCTTCCCCGTGCGACGGTCACTCGCCGCCCATCGCATCGTGAGCGACTCGGAAACTGCCGACAGGCGCCTTGGCGATATGCACTTCCACGCGCTGCGCGACTACGTGATGGGCGACGAGCCGCGCATGGTGCACTGGCGGTCGTCGGCCAGAGCCGGACACCTCGTGGTGCGACAGAACCTCGCTGCCACGGCTAGCGGTACCACAGTGGTGATCGACACCGATGTCACTGCCTACGGATCTGACCAGCAGTTCGGCCATCGCTGGCTGCCCGAGCGCTTCGAGAACGCGATTGAGGTGATTGCCTCCATCGTGGCGTCGCTGCCCAAGAGCTCCGGGCAGGTGCACCTCACCACCACGGCAGCCGGCAGTTCGGTGACCTCGTCCGCCCCTGGCGCCATCAACGGACTTCTCGACCGACTCGCGGTGGTTGACTCCAGCCCTCCTCTTGAGGTCGTGGCCGAGCAGATGGTTTCCCTCGTCAGGTCAACCCGCTGCTCGCGCCTGATCGTGGTCACCGGCACACCGTCGCGAGCCTTGGTGCGCGCAGTCGCCGCAGCCAGTCGGGTGGTTCCCGGGGCCCTCGTGTTCCGCGTCGGCTCCTCCCAGCGCACTCCACTCGAGCTTCTCCGAGTCGTCGATATCGACTCAGCCGAGGAGCTCGTGTGAGCCTCGCAACCAGTAGCGCTGACCATGAGCTCGCGTCCTCGACACCGACATCGCGATGGGCCGTGCCGTCAGTGGTCATCACGTGTGTCATTGCGTCGCTGTGCTACGCGGGTGCGGTCAGCGTCGCCGCACTTTTCCTCTATGTCATTCCAGGGGTACTGATCGGCGCTTTCACCTCCTTGGCCGGTTCGCGCACCGGTCCTTGGTGGCGGGGCGCGTTGATCGGAGTCTTGGTGGGGCTCGCCTGGGCCGAGATGGTCAACATTGTGGGGGGCGACGCCGACGGGCCCATCGCCCGCAGCACCTTTGCGGCAGCGGCTGCCACCGCCATCGCGGTGGCGCTCGTCGCCAGTCCTGTGCCTGCCGCATTCTTGATTGCCGTGGCCGCGATCGTGCTCGAGTCAGCTGTCCTCGGGGCAGCCGGCGAGGTCCCCGCGGTCGCCCTCGTCACCACAGCGTCTGCCCTGGTGTCACTGGGACTCGTCGAAAACAGGCGTCGACGGTGGCTGGTGCCACACTCCTTCCGCGCCGCGACCGCCCTGCTGCTGGCGGTGATGACGCTCGCGGCCGGAGCGATCCTGCTCACCCAGCAGGCGATCCACCCAGGTGCCCCCCTCGTGGTGGCACCGGATTCAGTCGACCCAGCAGCTCGGCCCCCGTGGGAACCGCCCCCGCCGACGCCTACCCCGACACCCAGTCCCAGCTCGACACCCAGTCCCAGCTCGACTCCCAGTCCCAGCTCGACTCCCAGTCCCAGCTCGAGCGAGGCACCCCTCCCGCCTGAGTCGCAGGACGTCTCTGAGCTTCCCCTGCTAGTGCGCCTCCTTCTGCTTCTGCTCGTCCTCGCCATTCTCGCTTTCGTGACGTGGCGGCTGATTCGCTGGTGGAAACTGCGCCAGCTCCGGGCACGACTGCGCTCGGGAACTCCTGCCGAGCAGGTCGTCGGCGCCTGGCTGTGGACCCGCAACAGACTTCAAGCCCGCGGCCTCCCGCTCGACCCTCGTATCTCGCCCGACCTCATCGAGGAGTCAGAGTTGCTCGCACTGTTGACCCCCGCTGCTCAGGCTGGCCTGCATGACTTGGCGCAACTCGTCAACGACGCAGCCTTTGCGGGTGGCGCACGCACATTCGATCCCGAGGCCGCCTGGGAGGCCGCCGACCGAGCGCTCGCAACCTAGCTCACGAACGAGGGCACAGACGGCGGCGAACTGCCTACGACCTCACCTCAGTCGGCCGACCGCGGTGGCAGAGCACTGGGCAGCAGTACCCAGTCGGCCACGTACTTCAGCGAGACGGACTCGTGAAGCCCGCTTGTCCGCACGGCCTGGCAGCGCCGGCGAAAGTCCTTCATCGCCTCGGGATGCTCGAGGACGAAGGCATCCCAGCGAGCCTTAAGCGCTGCGTCAACCCTGCGGTACAAGGCCTCGTCGATTCCGGAGAGATCGGCCGAGAGCGTCGTGTCGGCTGGGACGAGTTCGCCCCTCGCTGCGTTGTGCACGATTCCGTACGACCCGTCGAAATCGATTCCCAGGGCGGCGAGCCGGTGCTCCAGCAGGATCATGCTTTCGTCGAATCGTTCGACCACGCCGATGAAGAGGTCGTCGCGCTCGAGGTCGATCAGGTCGGGCAGCAGATCCCAGCCCCAGTCAGGCCTCAACTGCGGGGGTCCCTGCGGCGACAGATGACGCACCTGGTACGTCAACAGGCCGCTTCGCTCAACTCGGGTGAGGTACTCGGCGAACGTCTCATCCCCCACCGTCACAGCGCCGGTGGCCTGATCATGTCGGTAGGCCGAGAGGAGTCGCGCCCGCGGTTGACGCACGAACGCAACGGTCAGTGTCGCGACGCCAGCACCCACCGGGGGAAGCGTGCACAGGTGCGACGACACCGCTCGAGCTCCTGTGAGCGACACCTCGTCAGCGACGCGCTGCCACGCCAGCCGCTCACCTGGGTGCTGCGACTCCGCGTAGACCACCTGGTCTGGGAAGTTGCGCTCGAGAATCCAGGCAAACGTTTGGCCGGCGCACTTGAAGCCGTGCAGGTGTAGCAGATCGACGCGATCGGTCGAGGGCGTGACTCGCGGCGGGGCGGCTCCTCGTGCTGCTGTCGCCACCACCTGACCCACCAACGCGTCCCTTCGGTCGAGGCCGGGCGCAGCCGGGGCGAGCGCATCCGCGCCGAGGACACCTCGGACCTGCGACTCGCGGTCGCGCCTGATCGCACCAGGCCTCAGCGCGGCCTGATGAACGATGGGGCAGACATCGCCCTCGGAGAGGCCATGGCGGCGCAGGTACTCGTCGGGATAGAACCACGGTGCCGGCAGGCGGCCTTCTTGCCAGCCCCACACCAGGTAATGCACCGCTGGGTCGATTCCAGAGTCCAGGACGTCAGGATACGTAGCCACGTACCACGCAGTGTCGAATTGGGGTCCGGGTGAGCGCAGCTCTTTCCAGCCCTGAGTCGTGTAGTGGTCAAAGGGGTCGCGGCCCGCCGCCGCCACATCGGGGTGGGCCGCGAGGTACCACTGACGATCCACCATGCCCGAGGCCGCCAGAAGCGCGAGCCGCTGCGCATCGGCTTCGGTCGCAGCCGGTGCCTGCGCCTGACGACCCCGACGCAGCCAGCGCCCCACACGGCGCGCAACCGCGTAGCTTCGACTGCTCTCGACGTGGTGTACCTCGCGCGCCCGATGCAGGAGTTTCTGCACCACCACCAACAGCTCGTCACGCTCGAACTCAAGGAGCCGTCGCTCCCCTGCGAAGCGGTCGTCAGCCGCCACAACGACCGCGGAAATGCTCTCAGACCGGCGAAGGGCCTCGAGCTGATGCGTCAGGACGCGCGTCGCCTCGTCAGCGGAGCCGAGCCGGTGGCTCTGGGCTGCCAGTCGAGTCTCCAACGCTGCAATCTGTCGCTCAGCGTCGGCCAGCAGGTCATCGGCGCTCGAGGGCTGTACCTTCTGGTCTGGCTCCAATTCTGGGAGCCTCTCAACGGCAGCCTGCTCGCCCTCATGATTGTCGAGAATGCGGCGCACCAGCGGCCCCACGGCCTCGGGGCTGTAGCGCGCTGCGGCGAACTCTCGCCCACCCGCCGACAGCACCCGCCACAGCGAGTCGTCGTCGATCAGCCGCACCACCGATGAGGCGAAGCCCCCGACGTCGTCATGCACAAGTGCGTGCTGCTCGTGCACGAGGTCCATGCCCTCGGCTGCGATGGGCGTCAGCACCAGCGGGACGCCGTACGCCAGCGCCTCGCCCACCTTGCCCTTGAGCCCAGCGCCGAAGCGCAGCGGGGCCACGACCACTCGCGCACGCGCGTACTCGGGTGTCAGGTCGGCCACCCAGCCCACCACCTCGACTCCATCGAGTTCGGCGAGTGCGAGCACTGAAGGCGGCGCATCGGCTCCGACCAGTCGCAGGGTGACCTCGGGTCGGAGCTGCCGCACGATCGGCAGGATCTCGGTGGCGAGCCACTTCGCGGCATCGACGTTCGGTGGGTGACGGAAGCTGCCCACCATGAGCAGACCGTCACGCAAGGCGGGCGACACCCAGTCGTGGTGCCTTTGGTGCACATTGGGCACCACGTCGGACTCGACCCGTTCCTCGGCACGCAGCAAGTCCTGCTCGACCGGGCTGACCACCACTACCCGATCGGCCTGCCGCATGAGGCCTATCTCAAGCTCCCTGAACCGACGTGCGGCGGAAGCGGCCAAGGGATCCTGCAGCACCTCGGCCCCTCGCTGCTCGCGCAGGAAGTGCAGGTCGACGGTGTCGTACACGATGGTGGCGTCGGGCAGCGCGGTGCGGAACTTGTCAAGGAAGTCTCGTGTCACGTCGGGCCGCGACAGCCACACGTGCGTCACCGACGCAGCGATCTCAGCCAGATGCGGCCACCACTGATCCTGGGTGCCCAGCACCTCGACCCCTGCACGCTCGAGGCGGCTCGT
>WLOZ01000192.1 GCA_009699025.1 Actinomycetota bacterium | reverse complement strand
TGCTTCGACGACGATGCCGGCGCCATGAACCTTTCGGCCGCCGACGTGGGCGGCCAGGTGCTCGTGGTGAGCCAGTTCACGCTCTACGGCGACACCGCCAAGGGCCGACGACCCTCGTACATTTCAGCGGCTCGGCCCGAGCAGGCCGAGCCCCTGGTCGAGGCGGTGGTGCGCGCGCTGCGCGCCCTGGGGGCAGACGTTCAGACCGGGCGCTTTCGCACGACCATGCAGGTTGAACTCGTCAACGACGGCCCGGTCACGCTTAGTCTCGAGGTCAACGCGCAGGAGTGAGCGGTGCCAGCGCGCGCTCAGCCCTTGACGTAAACGTGCACGAGCTCGCGCTCGCTGCGAGTGGGCTCGCCAGCGATCAGGTGCGACGCGTGGTCGCGGAAGGCAACGAACAGCTCAGCGCCGTACACCTGGTGGGCCTCACCACCCGACTCAAACAGACCGATGCCCCGGATGAGCCCGGCCTCAGGGTCACCCGTGATCAGGATGAGGTCCTCGGTGGGGTTCACCTCACCAAAGCGATCGGCGAACTCGATGTAGGAGTCGATGAGCTCGTCGTATTTTCCGGGCAGGGCAATCATCGTGTACTCGACGATGGACGGCATGAGTGTGACTCCTCGTGGTGGACGTAGACGGCGACTCGCATCGTACGCCACGGGCTCTAATCCAGGAACCGTGGTGGCAGTTCACCCCGCGCCGATCACACGGTCATATCTTCGCGGTCAGATCGACTTCCACGGATTAGCGAGGGCTATGCCCGTGTGCCTGAAGTCTTTGACGTTGCGGGTGGCCAACGTCGCGTTGTGGACACCGCAGATAGCGGCAATCTGCGCATCGAACCCGTCAATCGGAAATCCCCGCTGGTAGCGGTGATGAACAACCGTGGCGTAGGCAGCCGATGCGTCGCGGTCAAAGGGCAGAACATGATCGGCGAACGAGCTGAAGACGTCGACTGCTTCCGACCGAAGCATGTCCTGGCGTTGGCCCTCGGGGAGCCGTTCGATGCCGTAGAGGACCTCGGCCACGGTGATCGACGTCGTGAACAACTCTGCCGCGCGCTGTCGCAGCATCCAATCGCGCACCACAACTGACGGTGACGCCTTCATGAGTTCGGAGACAACGTTGGTGTCGACGACGATCATGCCGACAGATCCGCCGCCCGCACACGCGTCGTGCGAGTCGGAACCTCGAGATCGATGCCGCCCAGACCGCCGAAGCGTCGCATCAGGACGACGAGCATGCCGGGATTCTCTCCCGGCTCTGTGACGGCGTCGACCAGAATGGCGCGGATCTCAGCCTCCATCGAGATCTTCTACAACCGCCAGAGGAGGCATTCCCAGCTCGGCTACCGCACCCCGATCGAGTTCGAGCTAACGTACGAGAACCAACTCATCCCCGCCTGAACTCCAGACCTCAACAGGTAACCGAAGCGTGGGGCAGGTCAGTGGTTGTGACGGATCAGACCCCAGTCTGGGTGGCCTGTGGCTCGAATTGGCATCGGTCAGATCAGCGCCCGGCCTGACAGCAGACCCGACATTGCCGTGCTTGCACGGTAGTCAGGCAACGCATAGTGGCACCAACATCATCTCTGAGGGGCGCTTCGCGCCTAGCTCACAGGCGACACTATGCACACCAAAGGAGATCGATCATGTCCACAACCGAATTGACCCCGCAGGAGCGGCGTTTCGAATCCGAGCGCATTCATGCCTCGGCGCAGGTGCTGCTCCTCGCCGCGATCGGGCTGGCGATTTTTGGCGTCGGTAAGTTGGTGGGTTCGGCCGCTTTCGGCATGGGCTACTCGCAGGTGGGCTCAACAATCGCGTTCGTGGGCACTGTGGTGGTGTTGATTTCGTTGGTATTGCATGTTGATCACCTCAGTTTCCGGCTCGGGCTCAGCGCGATTGTTCTGGTTATCCTCTGCGCGATCGTCCTTGGCGTCGCACAACTGCTGGGGGCGTTCAATGTCGGCCGTATCAATGGCTGGCTCGTCGGCGCTGGCTGGGTGCTCGGGGGTGTGGGTCTCGCCATGGTCGCGGTCCACAAGGAAGGACAGATGAAGGCCACTCTCACCGACTACGCTTCGGGCGCCCCGTGGCAGGCACGTGTGACGGTGCACGCCTCATTTCTCACCTTGATCACTGCCGCGATCGGCCTGGTCCTCTACGGGGTCGGCGCCATAGGGCTGACGAACGCTGCCGGTCGGGGACCGTTAGTCCTGATGAGCGTGGGTGGGGTGCTAGCGGCGATCGGCGTGATCAGCCACGTCGAGCACCTCGTTCCCCGGATTGGCCTAGTGGCAGTGATTGCCGGGATACTCTCTCCGCTCTTCTGGGCGGCTAGCACGATCCCCAATGCCATCGATCCGTCGAACTCAGCAAACGGTAGCGTCACGCGCCTCTGTCTTGGGATCGGCGCCCTTCTCGGAGCCCTCGCGTGCGCGCTGGCATTCGCGAAGAAACTCAGCACCGATCGCTGACCAGTCACACAAGTCCGTGGCGATCCCCGGTGAGGTCGTCGGTCAAGACGCCGACATCAATCAGCCGCGCTGGCGATGTGCCGCTGACCTGCGGTACTACTAGGGCCGACGCCCGGACTTGAACCGGGAACCCCCTGTTTACAAGACAGGTGCGCTGCCAATTGCGCCACGCCGGCGAGCGTGAGAAGAACGAGTGCCACCCTACCGAGCGGGTATCACGAGCTGAGCGCTGCCAGCCTCCTGCGCAGCAGGTCGAGAGCGAGGGTGTCACCCTCAGCAGTGACACCGTGATCGCCCGGCCGACCCCACAGTCGCAGCAGCAGTGCGGACGCCCGCCCGGCCAGCACCGCCTGCGCGTCGGCCGACCCCGAGGTCACGAACACCACCGTCGGGTGCAGCGAGACAGTCCAGGCATGACCATCGGTCGCGATGGCCACCGTGTGGCCCTCGGCCTCGGGCTGCTCGTCGTCGTCCCACGGAATCGTGAGCCAGCCGAGCATCTCGTCGATGCCGTCGGAAGCAAGGTCGGCATCGATCGGCCGAGCACCCTCGGGCCCGCTGACCGCGCTCTCGGCGTCCCAGCGGTGCACCGCCGTCTCCTGCGCCATGCGTCGGTACCAGAAGCCCGCGGTCTGCTCGGCCGGCCACCAGGTCCAGGCGGGCGAGTCGGCGTCGCGCGCACCGAGCCGGTCGCGTAGCCGCGCGTACTCGTGGCGCAGCACCTCGCGCACGTCGGCGTCCTTGGCGATATCTCCCCACGAGCCGCTCTTCAGCTCGGGCGATGCACCCATATCGAAGGCCGCCACCTTGTGCCGGTACACGCCAACGAGATGCGACAGCAGGTGGTTT
Source organism: Actinomycetota bacterium (assembly GCA_009699025.1). Next base: position 1,626 of record WLOZ01000192.1, on the reverse strand, counting down.
ACCGTCCACTCGGGGCACCCCGGAACCGGGGCGGAGAGATCGGTGGCAGCCGCGAGTGTCGCGTCGAGGTCGGCGTCAAGGTGCGCGAGGTACTGACCGGTCGTAAGGCGGGTGGCGTCGATGCTCGGCTGCTCGCTCATGGAACTCGCAGAATACTCACCGCGAAGTCGGCGTCGTGGGCCCAGGGCCGGAGGTCCCAGGTGGCGAACCGGTGCTCGAGGGTGAGGCCCGCCGCCTCGACGTGCTCGTCGAATACCGCGATGTCGAGCCGCTCGGTGTGGAAGCCCACCACGACGGGTCCGTCAGAGCGCACCTGCCGTCGCACCGACGACAGCACCTGCGTCTCGGTCTCGGGCGCGACGAAGGCAATGACGTTGCCAGCCAGCACAGCGGCGTCGAAGGGCTCTGACTCTCCGAGCGCGACGAGGTCGAGGGTCGCCAGGTCGGCGACAAGCCACGTGGGACCGGGGTGGTCGGCGCGAGCCGCCTCGATCAGCACGGGGTCGACGTCGACACCCATCACCCGGTGGCCCAGCGCATGCAGAACAGCCGACGTGCGGCCGGGGCCACAGCCCGCGTCGAGGATGCGTGAGCCAGGGGCCACCAGCGCGTTGACGAGACGCGCCTCCCCTGCAAGGTCAGCCCCTTCTGCGGCGAGGTCGCGCATCCGTTCGACGTACCACTGCGAGTGGTTGTCGTCGGTGTTGGCGAACCAGCGGATGTCGCTCACGTGCCGCTCCGGGTGGCTCGGTACACCACGGCCACGTACGACAGCGGGAAGGTGTCTCGCCCGATGCTGGCCGCGTGGGCCTGCGCGATGGCATGAACGGCGTCGAGAACCTCGGCCGAGTCGGGACTGAGTCGTACGTACGAGTAGGTGTCAACAAGCCTCACCAAGGAGTCGACACTCATCGTCACGTTGTGCCTGAACTCCGCGCGCTCTGGTGCGCTCCACCGCAGCCCGAGCACGATGGGGGTCGCCTCGTCTGGGGCCTCCTTCCGCACCGCTGCGCGCATCGAGCTCTCGCCCCCGATGAGGGCGTCGACCTCACGCATCCAGTCTTCGTCAACAAGCCGCACATTCCAGAGAAGACCCACCCCACCTCCGGGTCGCACCACGCGGGCAAACTCCTCGGCCGCAACTGCATGATTAAGCCAGTGCCACGCCTGCGCCACCAGCACGGCGTCGACGCATGCGTCGTCGAGCGGCATTGACTCTGCGGCGCTGCGGTGGCGATGCGCCGCCGGAACCCGGCGCTCAAGCTCGAGCAGCATCGAAGCGTCGGGCTCAACCGCGTGCACCTCGAGCCCGCGCGCGACGAGTGTTGCAGTGAGGGCACCCGTGCCTGCACCCACGTCAGCAACCCTCGTCACCGCGCCGCGGGCCGCCCCCAGCGCCCATGACACAGCATCATCGGGGTAGCCGGGACGGTGCTCCGCATAGGCCGACGCCGCCTCCCCGAAGGACGTACGTCGGTCGTCGAACGTTGGCCCGGACATGCTCACCACGCTACTGGTTAGTTCCAGGCCCGGTGCCGCCCAATGGCTAGGCCCCCCAGCCGGCTAATCCATAGGAAAGCGTCATTCCGCCCTCTTTGCCAGACTGTGTGTGAGTCAGTCTGAGGC
>WLOZ01000191.1 GCA_009699025.1 Actinomycetota bacterium | reverse complement strand
TCTTTGTCGTAGATGATCATGCCGACGTTGGAGTTCTCCAGCAGGTAGGCCATCTCAGCCGGAGTCAGTCGGTAGGAAATGTGAACTGCTGTCAGGCCGGCCAAAGCGATTCCGAAGATTACCTCGGCGTACTCAACACTGTTGTGAAGAAGAACCGCCACCCGATGGGATGAGCCGAGGCCCGACGACCTCAGTGCGGTAGCCACCGCTTCTGCTCGTGCGCTGTACTCGCTGTAATTCAAAGACCGGCTGGCGTCGCTGACCGCCAAGCGGTCGCCATAGCGGAGCCGAGCTGACTCGAGGAGACTTGCCACATTCATGGCAGTGAAATCCCGAACACGCGGGCGGCGTTCGATGACAGGAAGGCCTCTTCGCCCTCAACCGACAGGCCCAACTCAGATACCTGTCGTAGTGCGCCGGCCGGATCAATCCATGGCCAGTCGGTGCCAAACAGGCACTTGGAGGCACCCGGTCCCCTCAGGAAATCGACAAAGGTTGGCGGGTAGCGCCGAGGCAAATGAGCGGACGTCTCGATGTAGACGTTCGGATGCTTAAGTGCCATGGCAATCATCTCGTCGGTCCAGGGCCAGCCGATGTGACCTCCCACGATCACGAGGTCGGGAAAGTCCAGTGCCACTCGATCGAGGTAGATGGGGCGTCCCGGGTCACTGGGAAGGAGCGAGGCGGTGTGCCCCACTTGAGTAACGACGGGAATGCCGTATTCGACACAGGCTGAATACAAGGGGTAGTACAAGCGGTCGTCGAATGGCAGCCCGAAGGCGTAGGGCAGAACCTGCAGGGAGCGGAATCCAAGCTCCTCCACAGACCTGCGCAGTTCGGCTACCGCGAGGGCGGGCGAACGTGGGTCGACACACGCTCGTCCCTGAAGGCGATCAGGGGCGTGCCGCACCCACTGAGCGACGTCATCGTTGGAGATCGTGAAGGAGTCTTCCACCAATCCCGTGAGGATCGAGACGGCCACTCCCGAGGCATCCATCGACTCGATGAACTCCTCCACGGTCGTCCCTGCCAGCATGTGCTCTCGGCGAAAGACCTTGAAGACATGTGCGAGGTGAGAGGGCCAATTCCTTGCGATCTCCGGCGGATTCGGTACCACCCACGTATCGATGATTCGACTCACGTGTACACCTTGGCCTCTTCCCAGAAGCCCTTTTTGAAGGTGTCAGGATCGTGCGGGAAAAACCACTTGGCGTCTTTGTCTTCCTGCAAATTCGCCAACTTGCGACGACTCTTAACGTAGTCCGACGCGAACCAACAAATGCCCGGCATCATCATCTCGTCGGTCATCTCGTGGGTCCACATTGCATCGCCAGAAACGATGACGGGCCCGGTGTCCTTCAGGTTCAGCAGTACCGATGAGTGACCTGGCGTGTGGCCAGGAGTCTTCATGATCTTGATGCTGCCGTCCTCAAAGAGGTCAAGGTCGCCGTTAATCGTCTGGAAGTTCAGCACGCCGATACCGATTTGGTCGACCGGGTATTCACGAACCATCGTGGGAATGTCAGGGCCGAGCGCGTAGTCGAATTCATCCTGCTGGGCGATGAAGGTTGCCTGTGGCACATCAAGGTTTCCACCCGCGTGATCTCCATGCAGGTGGGTATGCACGACATACCTCACATCGGCGGGCACTAACCCGATCTTCGCGAGCTGTGCCGAGATCTCCTGCCCGCTATGCATGATCGGGACTCCGAGGCGTTCCTCGCCGGTGCCCCATGCCGTGTCAGCGTCGGTGATGACTTCCTTGCACATGCCGGTGTCGATCAACACCACTCCCTCGGGGTGCTTCACCACCGACCATGTCACGGTGATGCGCGTGGTCACGCCACAGCCAACTCCGACGGTCATTACTGACTGATCGAGGACGAACTCTGCTGACAGAAATGGATGGAACTCAAGTCCAGACATGTCACATCACCTTTCGAAAGGGACATAGAGGCCCACGTGGCCATTGCGTAATGAGGGGCCCCAGCGGTTGAAGTCGGCGCTCGACGCACGACGGTAGTCGGTATCCCAACCAGCCTCGAAGTCTGATTGGCTACTCACCTGGTAGAGGTTGAGGTACTTGGGACCGAACGTGTTGTCGTACTCGCCGGCTCTCACCAACCGCGTCACTGAACGAAACCCGCCGATGCCTAGGGCGTCGGGGATGTGCACCGAGTCGTACCACTCGTTGAACTCAGTATCAGCGTCGGCAGTCACGTCAAAGCCCGCGACAAAGAACGGATCTTGAGTACTCATATCCATCAACTCACCTTCTCGTGGCTGGTGATTCCTTGAATGATTCGTCGCTCGGTCACCTCGGTGCCTGTCAGTTCCTGAACCAGTTGACCCGATCGGAAGATCAACACCCGATTGCACAGAAGGGCAAGTTCCTCCGGCTCGGACGAGCCAACGACGCACGAGCGGCCCGACGCCACGAGCCCCTTGAGCAGGTCGTGAATGGCCGCACGTGCGGCAACATCGACGCCGAGCGTCGGATCTTCGAGCACGATCGTGTCTGCGCCTGTCATCAACAGTCGTCCGATCAGACTCCTCTGCTGGTTGCCACCGCTCAGCGAGGACATCATTCGGTCCAAGACGGGAGCTACCTGCACCGCTTCAGCCACGGGTGCAGCTGCACGACGCTCGTGTTGCTGCCGCAAGAAGCCCCCCCGAGACATCGTGGGCAGCGCAGATAGCACGATGTTTCTCGTCACCGTCTGATCGAGGATTGCCGAATCGCTGCGGCTTGGCGGTAGGTACGCCACCCCTGCACTGATAGCCCCCTCGGGTGACCGAATCGAGCGTCCGCCGGCCATCACTACTCCCTTGGCCGGCCGACCGACTCCCGTGATGGCCTGGAAAGCTGCCTCGACACCCGAACTGGGCAGTCCTGCTAGGCCAAGCAACTCGCCCCGGTAGACGGTGAATGAAGCCGTACCGTATTGCAGGGGAAGGTCCTCAACCACAATCAAGGGGTCGTTCAGGTCGGGTGCCGGGGGAACCGGACGAGATTCGCCCGCAAGGCCACTCGCGAGGTGCTCGACCATGGCGGCAACCGTGAGATCGCTGCCTTCAATTCGGTCAATGATGGATCCGTCCCGCATCACACTGACTGTGTCGCAGGTACGTTCGACCTCGCTAAGCCGGTGCGAAATGAACAGGAGCGCGAGCCCCTCGTCGCACAGCGTGCGCATCAAAGCGCACAGCACGTCGGCCTGCTCTTGACTCATCCCTGCTGTGGGTTCGTCCAACAGCAGAACCCGCGCTTCACGATAGAGGGCTTGAGCAATGAGAGCCGCTCGCGCCTGCGAGGGGGTCAAAGCCTCAACTGGCATATCTGGATCGAGTGGCAACTTGATGCGAGCGAGGCACTCCTTCGCCGATGATCGCTCGACCTTCCGCCGAACAAAACCGAGGCGGTTGGGCTCCCAACCGAGCGCGACGAACTGTCCGAGGCTCATGCCGGCCGGAACGGCGAGTTCCTGGGGGACGGCTACGACCCCCAGGTCAACGGCCTGGCGAGCGTTTCGGAAATTCACCGGCGACTCATTGAGCAGGATCTCACCGGCATCGGACGCAATTCGGCCAGTGAGACAGCCGACCAGCGTGCTCTTGCCTGCGCCGTTGGGGCCAATCAGGCCCGTGCAATAGCCAGGTCGAATCTCAATGTCGCCCTCGCGGAGCGCCCGGATTGCGCCGTAGGACTTGGCCAGTCCGACGGCTTTCACGTGCACGCTGTCAGTGATCATCGCCTCTACCGAAACTGCCGTGCGAGAAGGACGGCAGCGGCGAGCACGACACCTTGAACCAGCAGCACGACCCACCCCGGTTGACCAAGCATCGTGATTCCGTTTTGGAGTACTCCGATGTAGACGACTCCGACAAACGTGGGCACTGCGCCAAATCGACCGCGCCCTATCACGGCGGCACCCAAGAAGGCTGCTGCGTAGGGAGAAAGAAGCAACCCCGCCGCACTGTTGGGGAAGTACTGGGAAGCCTTGGCCATCAGGATGACACCACCCAAACCAGCGATGCCTCCCATGATGACGAAGGCCATCATCCGGGAGCGTGCAACGGCGAGCCCGGCAAGATCGGCCGCCCGCCGGTTCGACCCAATGGCCTGCACGCGGCGCCCATAGGTGGTGAATCTCATCAGCACGAACACACCCACGGTGACGAAGACCGCAACCCAGAGGCCTGTGCTGAAGCCCAGGATTTTTCCCTGACCGAGCGAGATCAACGACTCCGGAAGGCCGTAGATGACCTTGTCGTTGCTGATGAAACGCTCGATGCCGAGCGCGATGGAGCCGATCGCCAGTGTGATGATGAACGCGGGAGCTCGACCGTAGGCGACAGATGCACCGTTCCCGAGGCCCACAATTATCCCAACGCCAACGGCGGCGGCCACTCCCAGCCAGACCGGCCAGCCCCATTGCACGACCGCCAACACGGCGACGGCTCCCGAAAGCCCTGTCGTTGCCGCAAAGGACAAATCAAACTCACCGATGGCGAGCACGACGGTGAGTCCGGCTCCAAGAATGAGAAGGACTGTGACGGAGTCCAGGATGCCCTGAACGTTGGCCCACGTCGGGAAGGCGTCTGGCCGCAGAGCCGCGAAAACTATGAGGGTAATGAGCATGACGGCGAGTCCGCCAAGCGTTGCCAGAGCCCCTCGAACGCTAGTGCCGCTCAACCTGCGACGAGGGCCCACGGGAGCCTCCGGGCTTGATGACATCCACGACCCCTATCGGTCCACTTGATGATGGGTTGCCCCCCGCGGCATCACGCCACGGGAGGCAACCCACTTGGGTTAGGGAAGTGTGAACTGCGTGGCCCACTTGTCCTTGTAGGGCTGCAGCACTGACTCGACAGTCGCCGGTCCGTCCTGACCCGCCGGAGGAATGTTGGCCTGAGTGATGGCCGAGTACGTGATGGTTCCATCGGGGATCGTCGCCGGAAGCGGCGTGCTATTGACCCACAGGT
>WLOZ01000190.1 GCA_009699025.1 Actinomycetota bacterium | reverse complement strand
TTCTGCGCCGAACAGCTCGACCTCACCACCGCCGAGGTGGCCAGCGTCGCCTCGTTCTACACCATGTACAAGCGCCACCGCACCGGACGCCACCACATCGGGGTGTGTACCAACACCCTGTGCGCGGTGCTCGGGGGCGACACCGTGTGGGCCTCGCTCAGCGACGAGCTCGGAATCGGCCACGACGAGACCACCGCCGACGGCGAGTTCAGCATCGAGCGCATCGAGTGCCAGGCGGCGTGCACGCACGCCCCCAGCGTCACCATCGACTGGGAGTTCTTCGACGACGCCACTCCGGCCTCGCTCAGCGACGCTGTCGCCAAGCTGCGCGCCGGCGAGGTAGTGCAATCCACCCGCGGGCCCGCGATCCGCGACTTCCGCGCCACCGAGCGCACGCTCGCGCTCCCCGACGACGGACTCTCGGCCGAGGGCCCGTCAGCCGATCACCGCATGCTGGCAGGGCTCAACGCCGCCAAGGCCAACGGACTGCCGCTGCGCGACACCGCCGAGGGGGCGACCTCATGACCACGCCGCTCACACCCATCCTTACCGCGCACTGGGACGACCCAGACAGCTACACCATCGGTGGCTACTCTCGCCACGGCGGCTACTCGGCGCTGCCGAAGGCCCTCGCTATGGAGCCCGACGCTGTTATCGGCCTCGTCAAGGACACCGGCCTGCGCGGGCGCGGTGGCGCCGGGTTCCCCACCGGGCTCAAGTGGAGTTTCGTGCCCCAGAACGACGGCAAGCCGCACTATCTCGTCATCAACGCCGACGAGAGCGAGCCGGGCGCTTGCAAGGACATCCCGCTGATGCTCGCCAACCCGCACGCGCTCGTCGAGGGCGTCGTCATCACCTCGTACGCGATTCGCGCCAACCACGCGTTCATCTACATTCGCGGCGAGGTGCCCCACGCCATCCGTCGCGTCGAGGCCGCCGTGCGAGAGGCCTACGCGGCCGGACACATCGGCCAGAACATCCACGGCTCCGGCTTCAACCTCGAGGTGGTCGTGCATTCGGGCGCGGGCGCCTACATCTGCGGCGAGGAAACCGCGCTCCTCGACTCGCTCGAGGGTCGTCGCGGCCAGCCGCGCCTCAAGCCGCCGTTCCCCGCGGTGGCCGGCCTCTACGCCTCGCCCACGGTGGTCAACAACGTCGAGACCATCTCGAACATCCCCTACATCGTGCGCAACGGCGTCGACTGGTTCCGCTCGTTCGGCACCGAGAAGTCGCCTGGCTTCAAGTTGTTCTCGGTGTCGGGCCACGTGCGCAACCCCGGCGTCTACGAGGCGCCGCTCGGAATCACCATGCGCGAACTGCTCAACTACGCGGGCGGAATGCGCGAGGGGTCCGAGCTGAAGTTCTGGATTCCCGGCGGCTCGTCGGTGCCCATGCTGACCCCCGACCACCTCGACCTGCCTCTGACCTACGAGTCCATGGCCGAGGCGGGCACCATGCTCGGCACCGCGACGCCGATGCTCTTCGACCACACCGTCAGCGTGGTCAAGGCAGTCACCCGTTGGAACGAGTTCTACAAGCACGAGTCGTGCGGCAAGTGCACGCCGTGCCGCGAGGGCACCGGCTGGATGACCGGGCTCCTCGAGACCTTTGAGGCCGGCCACGGCAAGGAATCTGACCTCACGGTGATCGACGACATCTGCGGCCAGATTGCCGGACGCTCATTCTGCGCCCTCGGCGATGCCGCGGCCACTCCCTTCCCCGCTGCCATGAAGTACTTCCGCGACGAGTTCGTTGCCGGAACCCACACCGCGGCCGACGACGCCTTCAACCCCGTCGCGTCCACCGTTCTGACGGGAGCCGTCACGCGATGACTGTCACCGCACCCGTTCCGGCCGGCGCCCCTCAGCCCCCTGACGGGATGGTTAACGTCACGGTCGACGACGTGGCCATGGTGGTGCCCAAGGGCAGCATGATCATCCGCGCGGCCGAGCGTATTGGAGTCGAGGTGCCGCGCTTCTGCGATCATCCGCTACTCGACCCCGTCGCAGCCTGTCGCATGTGCCTCGTCGAGATCGTGGGCCAGGGCAAGCCGCAACCGGCGTGCGCCGTTGCGGTGACCGAGGGCATGGTCGTGAAGACGCAGCGCTCGTCCGAGATGGCCGACGAGGCGCAGCGCGGTGTCATGGAGTTCCTCCTCATCAACCACCCGCTCGACTGCCCGGTGTGCGACAAGGGCGGCGAGTGCCCGCTTCAGAATCAGGCTATGAGCCACGGTCATGCTGAGTCGCGCTTCGAGGGCGAGAAGCGCACCTTCCCCAAGCCGATTGAGCTCAGTGCCACGGTGCTCCTCGACCGCGAGCGCTGCGTTTCGTGCGCGCGCTGTACCCGGTTCGCCGAGCAGGTCGCAGGCGACCCGCTCATCGAGCTCTTCGAGCGCGGCGGCAAGCAGCAGGTCGGCATCTCCGACGACCAACCCTTCGATTCGTACTTCTCCGGCAACACGGTGCAGATTTGCCCGGTGGGCGCGCTCACGAGCTCGCAGTACCGATTCCGCTCGCGCCCCTTCGACCTCGTCTCCACACCCACCGTGTGCGAGCACTGTGCCAGCGGCTGCTCGCAGCGCACCGACTCGCGCCGTTCCACCGTGATGCGCCGACTCGCGTGGGACGAGCCCGAGGTTAACGAGGAGTGGAACTGCGACAAGGGTCGCTTCGCCTTTGCGCACGCCTCGTCGCGCGTGGTGCAGTCACCGCAGGTGCGTGGCGCCGACGGCATCATGCATCCCGCGTCATGGCCCGAGGCGGCGGCGCGCATCGCCGAAGGACTCGCCGCCGCTGGTTCGTCGGTCGGAGTCCTGCCGGGCGGCCGACTCACCCTCGAGGACGCCTTCGCGTACTCGAGGTTCGCGCGTGCCGTGCTCGGCACCGACGACATCGACTTCCGCGCGCGCCCACAGTCGTCGGAGGAGGCAGCCTTCCTCTCGTCGGCCGTGGCCGGTGCCGGGCTCGGCGTCACCTACTCCGATCTCGAGCAGGCTCCCTTCGTTCTACTCGCGGGTCTCGACCCCGAGGACGAGAGCCCCATCGTGTTTCTGCGGCTGCGCAAGGCTGCTCGCAAGCGCTCGCTCGCCGTCGCCAGCATCGCCGCGTGGGCCTCGCCGGGGCTCGAGAAGATGTTCGGAACCCTGCTGCCCACCCTGCCCGGCTCCGAGGGCGAGGTGCTCGCGGCACTCGGGTCGGGCGCCACGTCGCTCGGTGCCGAGTTCCAGCGTGCCGCGGCCCTGCTGCGCGAGCCCGGAGCTGTGATTCTGGTGGGCGAGCGGCTCGCCAGCGTCGAGGGTGGTCTCTCGGCCGCTCTCGCACTTGCCTCCAGCACGGGTGCCCGGCTGGCGTGGATCCCTCGTCGCGCCGGTGAGCGCGGAGCCGTGGAGGCTGGCCTGCTGCCCGGGCTGCTGCCGGGCGGACGCTCGCTCTCCGACGCGTCGGCTCGCGCCGAGGTCGCCTCAGCATGGGGGGTCTCGGCCGACGAACTGCCGGCCGCACAGGGCCGCGATCTCAACGCCATCATCGCGGCCGCCACTGCGGGCGAGCTTGCCGCGCTCGTCGTGGGCGGCATTGACCCTCTCGACCACGAATCCCCGGCCGCACTGCTGACCGCGCTCGAGAGCGTCGGCTTCCTCGTCTCGATCGACCCCCAGCCCACCATCGTCAGCGAGATCGCCGACGTGTGGATTCCGCTGTCTACCGTCACCAGCAAGAGTGGCACCTTCGTGAACTGGGAGGGTCGAAACCGTCAGTTCGGGCAGGTCTTCCGCGACGCCCTCGTGATGACTGACGCGCGTATTCTCGCCATGGTGGCCGACGAGCTCGACCGGCCGATGGGACGCACCGATACCGGATCGCTGCGAGCCGGCCTCGCGGCGCTGCCCGCGGTGTCGAGCCCTCAGCACCAGGCACCCGCTGTGGCTCCGAGGGCGTCCACCGCCTACTCGCACGAGGTTGTGGTCGCTACGTGGCGCCATCTCCTCGACGAGGGCACCATGCAGTCCGGCGACGATGACCTCGCCGCTACAGCGCGCACCGCGGTGGCCCGACTCTCGGCGCGAACGGCTCAGGCCGCGGGAGTTGCGGTCGACGGCGTGGTGGTGGTCATGGCCAACGGGGGTGAGCTCACCCTGCCGATCGAGATCACCGACATGCCCGACGGTGTGGTGTGGCTGCCTACCAACTCACGCGGCTCAACCCTGCGACGCTCTCTCGGCATCGACCATGGCGCCTGCGCCACTCTGCGTCCGGGAGCGTCCTCATGACCGACACCACCACCGACTACTTCAGCATCTTCGGCGCCGACCCTTACTGGCCCATCGTGATCGTGAAGGTGCTCGCCCTATTCGTGTTGCTCGTGCTCATCGTGCTGTTCACCATCTACGCCGAGCGTCGGGTGGTGGCCCGCATGAACATGCGCATCGGGCCCGACCGAGTGGGTCCCTTTGGTTTGCTGCAGTCGCTCATGGACGGCATCAAGCTCGCGTTCAAGGAAGAAATCTTCCCCACTGCCGCCGACAAGGCCGTGTACATCCTCGCCCCCATCCTCGCCACGATTCCTGCGTTCATGGCATGGGCGGTGATCCCCCTGGGCCCCACGGTGTGGATGTTCGGCTACCAGACCCCGCTTCAACTCACCGACTTCCCGGTGTCGGTGCTCTACATCCTGGCGATCGCCAGCATCGGCATCTACGGAATCGTGCTCGCGGGGTGGTCGTCGGGCTCCACCTACGCGCTGCTGGGCGGGCTCCGCTCGAGCGCGCAGATGATCTCCTACGAGGTCGCGATGTCGCTCTCGTTCGTCGCGGTGTTCCTCTATGCGGGCTCGGCGTCGACCTCGCAGATTGTGGCCGCGCAGGAAAAGACCTGGTTCATCGTGCTGCTGCTGCCCTCGTTCATCGTGTACGTCACGGCGATGGTGGGCGAAACCAACCGTGCGCCCTTCGACCTGCCCGAGGCCGAGGGAGAATTGGTTGGTGGCTTCCAC
>WLOZ01000019.1 GCA_009699025.1 Actinomycetota bacterium | reverse complement strand
GCCGCGCCGGTGATCTGGGCCTTCGTCGCGCTGAGCCTGCCGTTCACCCTGCTCGTCGGGCAGTCCTCGTCCTCGGGTGACGATGCTCCGAGAATCCTGCTGGGGATCAGCGCCTCGGCTCTGATCGCTGGGCTCCTGCTCCTCCTGCGCGTTGGACTGCGCCTTCACGATGCCGGTGGCCCAAGCCCCGTCGTGGCCTTCCTGGTGTATCTGGCCGCGGGCATGACCCGAGCAGCTCTCGTCACGGGTGCCAGCGCCGTCAGCGAGGGCACTTTCGGCCAGGTTCAGATGCCAGGAGAGGCCCCGCCGCTGATCCGGGTAGTCACCGGAGGAATGGCCACGGTGCTCGTGATGACGGTCGTCGAGGTTGTGACGGCCCAGGGCGCGCGCCACCGAGCGACCGTCGACTCGCTGAGGTCAACCCGTGAGCGCCTTGTCGCGCTGGCAGCCACCATGTCAGAGCGGGTGAAGGCGGCCGAGACGGAACTCGCCCGTGAGACCGCCGTGGTGCTGGGCCCCACGATGAAGGTCCTGCTGGAAAGACTGTCTGACCTGGCTCAGTCCGACCCCGAGCAGTCGCAGACCGCAGGGGAGCTCACCCGCGTCATCTCCGAGGTGGTCCGACCCCTGAGTCACAGGCTCGCAACCCCCCCAGAGCCGCCAGTGGTGAAGCAACTCCCCATGAGCGCGCTATCTGGCGCAGCAGCGCTGGCAGACGGCGACGTGCGCAACGCACTGCGCCCAGCCGTCCTGGTGGCCCTCTGCGAGTTGATGTCACTCGTCATCCTGGTTCTCGGAAGCGGCGACGCACGGCTGTACGTGATCTCGTTCGTGGGCACCGTGACCGCGTGGGTGGCGCTGCAGCTTCTGGTTGCCGTGAGGCCCCGCAGTTGGGGGCTGGGCTCGATTCTGACGGACCTGCTGGTGCTGGGCGTCGTCTACCTGGGCGTGTTCACAGCCGCGCACCGGATGTTCAGCCAGTCGGCCGCGCTGCTGCTCAGCGGCAGCCTCATCCTGCTCAGCCTGCTGCTGCGCGTCAGCCTGCTCGGCGGCCTTACGGCCCTCGTCTTCCTGGCCATCAGGCGTCGGCGTCTCGAGGAGCAGCTGGCGACCGCAAACGTTGAGCTCGAGGAGACCATCGCCGCCTTCAGGCGACAGGTCTGGCTGATCCGACGTCGCATGGCACTGGCGCTGCACGGATCGCTCCAGTCGGCGCTCACCTCGTCGGCGCTCCTGCTCAGTCGCGAGAACTGGACGCCGACCGACCTCTCGAGCGCCCGAGACCGGATCGAGCTGGCACTCGCCCAGCTCGACCCGGAGCTGCAGTCCGAGGCCGACCTTGAGCTCTCGCTCACCGAGCTGGTGCTGCTGTGGCGCGGGACGGTCGAGATCACCGCCACGATCAGCGCGGGGGCGCATGACCGGCTGAGCTCTGAGGTGGGCCTGACCACCGCCGCCCAAGAGATCGTCCGCGAGGCCGTGAGCAACTCGGTGCGGCACGGGGCCGCATCAGCTGTGGACGTCCAGGTCGAGATCGTCGAGCGCGAGGTCCTGCGCGTCGTGGTGACCGACAACGGCCGGGGGGTTCCTGACGATCGCTCTCGAGGGCTCGGCTCGCGGCTGCTCGACGAGGTCACGATTCGCTGGACCCTGAGCTGCGCCGGAAACGGGTCTGTGCTGGTTGCTGACCTGTCCTGACGCTGTCCGGCAGCCGCACGTCAGCTCACCGCGTTCCACATCACTCTGGGGATTGGCACCCAGGCGCCTGGCATTGCTCGAGCCTGATGACGACGTCGCGGCCGTGTGACGTGGTCCCGAGCATCATCAACTGCGACCGAGAACCCGTGGCCTCTCACTGTTGACGCCTCTTGTCACGTGTTGTATACATTGTCTACGCGGAGCGACGGCCGGGTACTCTCGAAGCGCTGCATAGTAACAAGTTCAGCGAGTTGTATGTATGCAAAGTTCCTGAGTTGTCCGCCTCCTGATGGCTGGCGAGCGAAGTGGAAGTCGGGTGGGACGCTCACTCCCCACTGCAATGCGAGCCACCCCCGACGACCGAGAAGCGGAATCCATGAGTCAATCCCTTCATCGAAGGAGCTCAAGAAATGGCTAACAACGCTGGCACTTCAGGCGCAACCGACTACGTGGCCGCTTTCACGCCCACTTTCGACATCGATTCGCAAGACGCGTGCTTGGTGCTCGTCGACCTCCAGTACGCCACCGGTAGTCCTGACCACGGGCTAGGCGCGAAGCTCGCCCGCGAGGGCAGGGCGGCCGAATCCGTCTATCGATTCGAGCGAATCGCGAGCACGGTGCTTCCCAATGTTCAGAGGCTGTTGGAGGCGTTCAGGGAGAAGAACCTCCGGGTGCTGTACTTCACGTACGGGGCCGAGACTCAGGACTACTCCGACCTCGGGCCGATGATGAAGGAACTCTGCCGAGGAACCCTCAATCGAGTGGGTACCCGCGAGCACGAGATCATCGACGAGATCAAGCCGGTCGGAGACGAGCGCGTCGTGAACAAGCTCACGCCGAGTGGATTCACCGCCTCGCCTGCCGACCTGATCCTCCGTGCCTACAACACCAACACCCTGATCTTCGCCGGCGTGTCGACCAACATGTGCGTCGAGCACACCCTGCGCGATGCCGCTGACCGGGGCTACCAGTGCATTCTGGTGGAAGATGCGTGCGGAGCTGATTCCCAGGAGATGCACGACGCGACGCTGCGGGTCATTCCGCGCCTCTACGGGCAGGTGTTGAGCACTGATGACGTGCTCGCGGCCATTGCAGGGGCCTAGTCAGCCAACCCAAGGTTGGGCAAGCCATTCCAGGTTCGGAACCAACACGAGGAGAGAGTGCCTTGATTTTCCCTGAGTCCGTTGAAATCGTGGAAGTGTCGCCTCGAGATGGCCTCCAGAGCCTCAGCAAGGTGTACACCACCGACCAGAAGGTGGGCCTCGTCGAGCACCTCCTGGCAGCGGGGCTGCAACGCATTGAAGTCACCAGTTTCGTGCGGCCAGACGTGATCCCTGCGCTGGCCGATGCCGAGGATCTCTTCCGTCGACTCCCCGACCCCGGATCGTGCACCTACCGGGCCCTCGTGCCCAACCGTAAGGGCGCCCAACGGGCGGCGGACGTCGGACTGCGCGAGGTGGTCGGTCTCATTTGCGTGAGCGAGGCCTACAACCTGAAGAACCAGAACATGAGCGTCGACCGGAACGTCGAAGTGATCGGGGAGATCGTTGAGGTGGCTGCCACCTCAGACGTGCACGTGGTGGTGGCGGTTGCCATGACGATGTTCTGCGCCTACGAGGGTGATATCCCGCTCGAGCGGAGCATGGCACTCATCGGCCGAATCGTTGACCTCGGAGTAGACGAGATCTATGTGGCGACCAGTGCCGGTGCCGACGGACCGCGCAAGGTCTTCGAGTTGTGCAGCAGTGTGCGAGAGACCTACCCCGACCTCAAGGTCGGCATTCACCTGCACAACACAAACGGAATGGCGTTGGCCAATGCGTTGGCAGCGATGCAAGCAGGTGTTCGCACCTTCGAAGGCGCACTCTGCGGAATTGGTGGAGGCATCCGCTTCCCGCACCTCACCGGCAACCATGGCAACCTCTGCACCGAAGACCTGGTCAACATGCTCACTGAATGCGGCATCGACACCGGAGTCTCGTGGGACAAGTTGCTCGACGCCAGTGCGTACCTCTCGGAATCATTCGGGGTGGCATCCGGAAGTCACGCTGCTGCGGGGGCTACCAAGGAGCACATGCTCGAGATGGCGCGCCTGAATCCGTGGGCGGGCGGACTCGTCGGCGGATAGTCCGCTGTCGGGCGAGCGCTGACTACGGTGACGTCGGGGGTGGTTCGACGTCGTCGACTGTCATGGGTTCGGGGTTGTCGGGCAGGGCCACTGTCTGGCGAGGCGTGGCACGGTGGCCGAGGAAGACCGGGCGATTGGCGTGCCCGAACAGCAGCGGCAGCAATTGGCGGGCAGCGACCTTCCCGTACCAGCCGTCGTGGTAGGGCGCCTCGCCGAACGTGGTGACACGGTCGGGCCTCACCGTGGGGCCAATGAGCAAGAGCGGGGTCGGATCGGCCGTGTGCAGCACTCCATGGGTCGACGGCGTCGCGTGGTCGCCGGTGATGGCGATGACTGCCCGATCGGCGAGGTCGTCCAGGCCCGCGAGGCCTGAGTCGATGCTCTCGATGACGTCGGCCTTGAATCGAGGCCGCTTGGTGTGGCCCGCCTCGTCGGTCGCCTTGGTATGAACGTGTACGAAGCGGGCGCCAGCGTCGATGAGATCCTCCGCCAGGCGCAGCCGGGCGGCAATGTCGGTGCCCGCATTGGCGACGAGGTCACCCTCGAATCCGTGGTGAATCGACCTCATGCCGAGGAGGGTGGCCAGACCTCGGTAAAGGCGAGAGCTGGTCACGGCAGCTCCCGCGACTCCCGTGAGTTCTTCAAAGGAAGGCAACTCCTCGCGCGTGCCTGACCACTTGGTGGTGACCACGTCGAACGCCGGCTTGCCTGCCGTGCGTCGGCTCGCGTTCACCTCCGACCGCATGAGCAGTCTCCTGGCGCTGATCAGGCTGGCGTTCAATGCGGTGGCGAGGTGCTCGCCGGCTGGCGAGGTAGGTCGAACACGGAGCCACGGGTGGAAGTCCTCGAAGAATGGATCGGAGTCGGTGACGTCACCGCGCGGGTGCTCGGCGAAAGTCAGGATGGCTTCGCCGCGACCGAGGTGGTGCGCCTCAACCGCGTGCTGGGCGAAGAGAGGCTCGAGCTCGATCCAGAGGGCCGCTGCGTCGCTGCAGTCGGCAGGGTCGTTGCGTGCGACCCGGCCGGTGATCCACACGCTCTCGCCGTCGGGGGCAGCCTGGACACGGCTGGTGCGCAGCGCCGCGAACGTGATCGCCTGATGGGCCGCGACGTCAATGCCGGCGCCGAGTGCCTCCAACACCGCGCGACCCGGAAACTCGATGTCGCTGTACCCGAACATCGACCAATGTGCGACCTCCGACGATGGCGCCACGCCCCATCCGAAGGGCAGGTGCCACCCGCAGGCCCCGCGTTCGGTGAGCCGGTCGAGGACAGGCGTTGAGGCTGCCTCCGATGGAGTGAGTCCGGCCGCCAGCATGGGGCCAGGGGCCATGCCGATGTTCGCTGAGGCACTGCTGAGCTCGGGCGCCGGGCGGTCGCCGAGCCCATCGAGGGTGATCAGGATGACCGGCAATCGATCGTCACTGAGGCGTGGCTGGTCCTCGCCGTAGCCGGGTGGCCTCACAGCTCACGCTCGCTGGCGTCGGCTGCAGCCCAGAGTCTCTCCAGCAGTGCGATGGTCGATGTCGGCACGAGCTCGTGCCATTCCTCGCTTGGGCCCGTCGATCCGCGCGATGCATGCGTGGTGAGGAACTCGCGAATGTCGGTGGAGGAGATTCGTTGTTGCGCATCGCCCTCGAGAAGGGTGACGCGATAGCCGGCGTCGCGAAGCCAGCCGGCCTTCTGCCTCTCCCAGTCGGAGTAGGCCCGTACGAACTGACGGGTGCCTCGTGGCACATAGTCGGCCCACACCTCGGGCCGGGTCAGGTCAAAGGGCACGATAGTCGTGCGACTGAGGTGACCGGCCGCGTCGAGCGCGCTCTTGAGCAGTTGAACTCGTTCGAAGTAGGTGAACGGGTTGGCCGCCACGGAATGCCGGTGCAGCGACGTGGCCACTGCCTGCCGGGCTTGGATGTCGGGGTTGGTGACGGCGACGATCAGATGCTCTGCCTCGGCCAAAGCTACTTCGAAGAGCTCCATGTGCTGCCGATGGACCGGTTGAAACCGGCCTGTCACGCACGCCAACTCCGACATCTGGCTCAGGGGTGACGTCACTGCGGGCCTCTCAGATGGTGGTGGCACTGGCGGTCACCGTTCCTGGTTCGTGCTCGTGAGTGGGAGCGGCGAAATGTCCGATGACGGCTGCCGCGTGGTCACCGCCGTCGTGCAACCCGGTCAACACGGCGTCGACGGTCGTTGGTGGAACGGCGAGCAGCAGGCCGCCCGAGGTTTGAGCGTCGGCCAGCAGCAGTTGAGTGTCGTCGGGTAGCCCACCCGGATCGAACCACCTCGCCGACAGTGCGTTGGCGAGCGTGCGGCGCGATCCGTCGGGCGCGCATCCGTCGATGATCAGTTGCGCGACCGTGTCGGCCCCTGCAGCGAGGACGGGGACCGAGTTGGCATGGAGGTGCGCAACGAGACCTGCGGCCTTCGCCATCTCGTGGAGATGACCCAGCAGGCCGTAGCCGGTCACGTCGGTGCCGCCGCGGAGGGTGGCGCGGCGGGCGACGCCGGCCGCGTTCGCGTTGAGCCGGAGCATCGACTCCACTGCGGCCTCCACCAATCCGGCAGGAGCAAGGCCTCGCTTGATCGCGGTGCTCACGACTCCGACTCCGAGTGGCTTGGTGAGAATGAGCAGGTCGCCCTCGCGCGCGCCGCCCTTGGTGAGGAGGTGGCCTCGTTCGACCTCCCCGATGGCCACCAGGCCGAACTTCGGTGTGGGGTCATCGATGCTGTGGCCGCCCACGATGAGGGCACCTGCCTCGACCACTGCGCGCCGCCCTCCGTCGAGGACCTCGGCAAGCATGGTGCGATCGAGGTCGAGGGGCCAGGCGAGCAAGTTGAGCGCGAGCAACGGGCGGCCCCCCATCGCGTACACGTCGGACAGTGCGTTGGTGGCAGCGATGCGTCCCCAGAGATGCGGGTCATCGACCACGGGCGTGCCGAAGTCAGCAGTGACGATCCATGCTCGATGCTCGTCGATCGCGTACACGGCTGCATCGTCTGGCGTCTGAAGGCCGACCAAGAGGTTCGCCGACTCCGTTCCCCACTCGTTGCCCTGTGCGCCAGTGGTTGTGCGGACCATGCCGAGCACGTCGTCGAGCATTGCCTGCGGCAGCTTGCAGGCGCATCCCCCGCCGGGGGACAGTTGGGTCAACCGCGGCCGAGCCGCACTCGTATCGACCCGGGGCAGGCTCGCCTCGTGCGGGCTGCTCATCCACTCAACTTTTCCCGAAACCGTCCTCGGGAAATTGCGTTGTACTGGATCTCGGTGGTGCCAGCAGGAATGCGAAGATTGCGGGCCACGCGGAACAACTTCTCCTCGGGTGTGCCGATCGACAGTCCCGCGGCCCCGTGTACCTGAACCGCTCGATCGGCCACTCGGTAGAAGGCCTCGTCGTTGATCACCTTCACCAGGCTGATCAGCCGTGGCGCCTCCCGCGACAGCGGGATGCTGAAGGGTCCCATCTGATCGAGTTCGGCCTGGGCGACCAATGACGTGGCGCGCGCCTGATACGTGTCGAGGTCCATCTGGGCGATGAGGTGCTGCACCGCCTGCAGGTCGGCGATCGGCCTACCGCCGGAAGTTCGCTCGTGCGAGTGTTCGATCGCGCGGGTGACCAGCCAATCTCCCCACCCCGCGCACATGCCGCCGCGGCACAGCCGCCGCCAGTTGATCCACGACATCGCGAGGGCGAAGCCGCTGCCGATCTCACCCACGCAGCGTTCGGCGGGCAGGCGGATGTCGTCGAAGTGGAGTTCGCCGGTGAGGCCGTCGTTCATCATGGAGGGGTTGTTGGCTCCGCGCCTGAACCCGGTGTCGTTGGCGTCGACGAGGAACATCGACAGCGACTTGGTGCCGGCCCCTGGCTGAGTGACGCACGTGACGAGAAACGTGTCAGAGAAGGCGGCGCTGGTGATCCACTTCTTGGTGCCGCTGAGAATCCAGTCGCTGCCGTCCTTCACCGCGCGTGTGCCCATGGCGAGGAAGTCGGAGCCGACGCTGGGCTCGGTATTCGCGAAGCCGGTCGACATCTGGCCGCTCACGATGGGGTCGAGGTACTGCTCTCGAATCGCAGGTGACAGATGCTCGTGCGCGGGGCTGGGTCCCTCGGTCCAGGCGAGCGCCGCGAGGCCGAGGCCGAGGCCTGAGTTTCGGTAGACGAACTCCTCCACGTGATGCATCTCGACCCGGCTGAACCCGCCGCCGCCGAACTCGGCACTGATGTTCGGGGCGTAGAGCCCCAGCGATCCGGCCTGGCGGCGTACCTGCTCGCGAGCCTCCTGCACGGCCGGGTGCATGCGCCCGTCGTCGTCGAGCCTAGGCACCGCCGACGTGCCGGCGCCCTTGGTCGCCAACTCGGCCTCGATGGGGGCCACGTGGTCGTCGAGGAATCGCGCGAATCTGCTGGTGTAGTCGCGCACACGGTCTGTTGGCTCGATGTTCGGCGGGATTGCTGTCGTTGCCATCGGGTGTCCTTCGCCTGGTTGGTCGCGGTCAGCGGGCCACAATGAGGCCTTGAGGTTACAGGGTACCGAAAAAGATAACAATGTTCAGACACGGACGCGGGTGCCGATTCCCCGGCACTCCAGCGGCAAGTTGACTCTACAAATCTGAACCGTGTTATCTAGTGCTATGCCAGCGCCTCCGCCCACCAACGCCGCCGGTGGTAGCCGCACCCACGCAGGTGCGTCGAGCCAGGCGGGCGCGTCACGCCAAGACGCCGTGCGCGCATTCAAGCGGGAGCTGATCCGCGACGCTGCCAAGGAGGCCTTCTCCGTCCAGGGCATCGAGTCGGCGACGGTTCGACAGATCGCCGAGATGGCCGGATACACGACAGGGGCGATCTACAACTACTTTCCGGGTGGCAAGGCAGAGCTCTATGCCGAGGTCCTGCGCGACTCGCTGGTGAAACTGCGCACCCATGTGGGAGAGACCGTCGCGGCAGCGCGAGATCGCAATGAGGGCCTCGCCGCAGCAGCACTCACCGGTCTGTGGGAGTTCTACGACACTCACCCGTCTGACTTTGCCCTCGGTTTCTACCTCTACGGGGCTGGGCCGAGGCGAGTGGGGCTGACCCATGACCTCGACAACCAGTTGAACACGATGCTCAACGTGGTCATCGACGAGATCGCAGACTGCCTCGTGGTTGATGGTCGCGTGGCTCGCGCTGACGCCCACCACGTCGCCGTCATTCACTCCACCTGGGTTTTCGGGCTGCTCTTGATGAAGACCACCGGGCGGGTCAAGTCCTTGCACGAGGTGGCCGAGTCGATGCTCGTCGACTACCTCCGCCTAGTCGCGTCTGGCTAGGCGTCCGGTTCGGTTTCTGGGCCGCATCGCCGTGCTAGCCTCCGGCAATGCCTCACCTCGACGCGGCGGACAGTGTGCTCGTCATCATCGACGCGCAGTCCGGCTTCTACGGCCCGGCTCGCTTCGACGTCGATCGCGAGCGGTTCGCCTCAGCGCTCGCCCGCGCGGCGTGGGTGGCCGGTGTGGCCACCTCGCTGGGCGTCCCCGTAGTGCTCACCGAGGAGGACGCGGCCACCAACGGCCCGACGTCCGACGCCATCCGTGCCGCGGTGGCCCCCGACGCCCCGGTGCTGGTGAAGCAGGTGTTCGGCGCCGACGCCAACCCGCTGATCGATGCTGCGGTGCGCCACCACCGCCGAGGCGCAGTGGTGCTGGTCGGACTCGAGACCGATGTGTGTGTCGCCCACTCCGCGATCGGCTGGCGTGCCAGGGAGTTGCGCCCGGTCGTGGTCCACGACGCGGTGTACTCGGCGGGCGAGGGCCACGCGCACGGGCTTGCTCGGCTGCGGGACGAGGGCGTGGAGCTGATCTCGGCGAAGGAGTTGTACTACGAGTGGCTGCGCGACCTGCCCTCAGTGCGCGCGTTCGACGCCGCACATCCGGACCTCGCCACGCCGCCGGGCTTCTCGCTCTAGGAGCGGTGCCGCACCCTGACCCGTTCCGAGTGCACTGCTGGCGGATCGGTGCGCCCTCTCAGTCACTGTGGTCGCGGACGAACCACAATCAGCCTCCGGCAGGGCCTCGCGCTCAGACACGTCGCGGCTCGAGGCGCTGAGCGACGGTGTCATCGCGGTGGCGATCACTCTGCTCGTGCTCGACCTGAAGGTCCCGCACGTCGAGGACGAATCGCTGTGGAACGCGCTGGTGACGCAGTGGCCCTCGTACTTCGCCTACATCACCTCGTTCCTCGTCATCGGGATCCTGTGGGTGAATCACCACTCGATCTTCCGGCAGATCAGGGCCACCACCAGAGGGCTCATGCTGATCAACCTGGTGCTGCTAATGCTCATCGTGGCGATTCCCTTCGCCACGTCGCTGGTGGCCGACTACGTGACCAAACCAGGTGTCAACGCCACGGTGGCGATGGCGACCTACAGCGCGGTTGCCCTCGCGATCGCCCTCGCCATCGCGTCGCTGTGGGGATACGCGCTCAGGCACCCGGCGCTGCTCGAGCCCGAGGTCGACGTCGAGGCCGCGCGCAAGGCGTTTCCGCGCTTCAGCATCGGCAGCCTCGTGTACCTCGTGCTGCTCGTCGTGTCGTTCGTCAGCCCGATTCTGGCGCTGACCGGCACGTTCCTCGTCGCGCTGTACTACTCCTTCGAGCATCTGCCCAAGGCCCGCGCGACCGAGGCCTGACGGTGGTGGGGGTTCTCACGCGCGCGAGTCGTTCTGTGGTGACACACGACATCGAAGCGTCATGTTTCGCACCACAGAAGGAGTCGCATCTCACCGGAGAAGGGGGGTTGCTGAAGCCCGTGGCACCGCGTAGGAATCGGCACTGGCACGGGAGCTTGAACCGCCCGGGCTGGGGCTCCAACGGCTCGATCCCCCGGGACTCCATGCAACTTGCTGCACACTCGTTGCTTCGCGGCTGTGTCTCGGGCGGATTGCCCCACCGCCCTATAGCTGGCAATCATCGGACTCGACGACCCCATGCGCATGGCCTTCAACGAGAGCTGCGCTGATCGGGGTGAGCACTCAAACTGTTGTAGCAACGTTGTGGAATCTCGCCAACTCAGGCGGGCCGTATACTCGCGGCACGTAGAGCGGTGATTGGGAGGCCTCGGGTGGCATTGATTCAGGCGTTCAAGGGCGCCGTCAGCGGAACGCTGGCCGATCAGTGGAAGGACTTCTTCACTGTGCCTCAGGGCCTGCAGCCCACTGCTGCCCTGTTCCCCGCGGTGCTCGTAGGAACGAACGCTGGGCGCGGGGCCAACACCGATTCGTCTGCCGCTGTGATCACAAACGGAAGCAAAATCGTGGTGCCCGAGGGCTACGGCTTGTTGACCTTCGAGGACGGAGCCATCACAAGTTTCGCGTCTGAGCCGGGTGGGTACATCTGGAATTCCGATGACATCAACTCTCAGTCAGTCTTCGTGGGCGACGGGCTCATTGAGAGCGTCGTGCATCAGTCATGGGAGAGATTCAAATTGGGGGGGCGACCCACGTCGCAGCAGCTTGCGCTCTTCGTCTGCCTCAAGGAGCTGCCAAACAATAGATTCGGCACGCAGTCTCAAATCTATTGGGACGATGCTTACCTCAACACTCAGGTGGGTGCAGTGACTCGAGGGTCATACACCCTGCGAATCGTTGACCCCCTAGTCTTCGCCAGGGAGTTTGTTCCAGCGACCTACTTACAGGCGTTGGCAACGTTTGACTTCACTGACCCATCGAATCCTGCCGGGGCGCAGATCTTCTCTGAGGTGGTCGCCTCACTTGCAGCGGCCTTCAGCGCTTACTTGAATGATCCGGACAAGGGCAACCGAATAACGCAGATCCAACGAGATTCCATCGGCTTCGCCGAGTGTCTGGCCCAGGTGGTTGAGGATAACTACCGGTGGTGTGCAACTCGCGGTCTCTCCATCGTCAAGGTAGCCCTCGTCGCGATCGACTACGACGATCACAGTCGTGAGTTGATCACGACGATACAACGCGCTGACGCCCTCCAAGGCGCGCGGGGTAACGCGAATCTTCAGGCATCAGTGGCGGCGGGAATCGAGGCTGCGGGTGAGGTGGGAGGTGCGGCCGGGATAGTTGGCATTGGCGTGGCGTCCAACAGTGTGGGCGTATCGAACCTTCAGCAGCAACCCACTCAACCGTCGGATACGCCCAGCCTCGACAGCGAACTACTCTCGCGATTGCGCACCCTCAAAGGTGCCTTCGAAGAGGACCTCATCACGCAGCAGGACTACGACGCGGCTCGCGCCAAGTTGCTCGGCACGTAGGGAGCTGTCCTCAGCTACGAGGACGGTCGAAGTTTGATTCCGAGAAGCTTCTTGGGGCGGGCCGTCTGCCTGTGTGATTCCGGATCGATGTCGCGAATCCGTTCGGCTCCCCACGTGATCTGCGACTGAGCGTGTGCCTGGGCCGCAGCGTCGAGTGCCAGCAGTTTCGTTTGAATTCTGTCGCCCTGAAAATATGTGACCTTGATGCCCTGAAGGTTCTTCTGGGCGACACTTACATAGTGATCCAGTGGGTTTCTCCTTGGATTCCACAGATAGGACGTGGCTAGTGAATCCATCACCTGCTGGCTAACAGGGTAATGCCTCTCCCAAGACTGCTCCTGTACGAACAGGCTCCACGACTGCTTCTCAAGTTCGACAGCGAACCACTCCAAATGGCCAGCACATCTGCTTCGTAGTTCGAACTGACTGTCCGGGTCCGCAATTGCGACGGCCCGCTCGAAGGCCGACGTTGCCTCGCCCAGTCGAGGTTGGGTCGGAGTCGAGAGTTGACCAGTAGAGATGCCGATGCGAAAGTGCACGTCGCTGTTGTCGGGATCGAAGTCGACGATGCGACATATCAATTCGTGAGACGTGAGTTGATGGCCATTCTTCATCAGGTCTGCACTGATGAGGAGCGCCTGATTCGTGCATCGCGGCGTGATGGTGCCAGTCTCATCGTCGTGCGCGTACTCAATCGCGCGCTGGTAGGCGTATACCAACTCAGTTACTCGTGGCTGTTCGGCAGATTGCCACCCGATCGAGGTGCCCTTGAGGAACCAGGCCTCGCTGTTCGCTGGCTCGATCTCGAGGACACGATTCGCGTACTCGTAACACTCCCGGTGGTTCCTCGCGGAGAGCGCATTCGTGCTCATTGCGGTCAGGTTGGCGACGTCGCCCGAGCGGTCCAGACGCACAGTGCCCTCGACCATCATGGACTGCGCTTGCGACGGCGTGTACCTGGTGCGGCAATAGTCACAGACGAAGTACCCCTCGTCGTCTTTCGTGAAGTTGTTGCTCTTACACAGTTCGCAGATGAGTCGTTGCATGTGACTCCCTCAATGACGCGACATGTAAGAGTGGTCGGGAACTGTCTAGGCCTCCGGGGCACCGTATCGTAGGAAGGGGAGGCCTCTCGCGCAGAGGCCGAGTCCTGGGGGCCACGGGCGCCTCGCGCCGGGAAACGGACTCCAGAGGCTCCGCCTCAGTCTCAGCTACGTGTGCGGCCGGTGCAGCGGGCTCGCCTCTCTAACGCGAACTTGTGTCAGAACAAGACAATGAACGTCTGGTTCTGACACAAGTTCCGAGGAATGGACGAGTTCCAAACGGGCGAATCATGGCCCGTTGCTACCGCGACCAGCGCACCGGCCGCTGTTCCAGATCTCACATGCCCCAACGGGCATGAACCTCTCGCTGGTGGCCAGGGACGGGGTCGAACCGTCGACCTTCCGATTTTCAGTCGGACGCTCGTACCAACTGAGCTACCTGGCCGTGCCGTGCTGTACGAGG
>WLOZ01000189.1 GCA_009699025.1 Actinomycetota bacterium | reverse complement strand
TGCCACGACGAGGTGTCGATCTCGGGATCGGCAATCCACTGCAGCACGAGCGCGTCGCCCGCCTCGCTGAACGACGGGATCATCACCGAGTAGGCAAGACCCAGCACCGTGAGCCCCTCGCCGAGCACCGCCAGTGCGGGGTCGTTGGCCGGCAGCCGCACGTGCACAACCTCCGCGCCCGACCGCCTCAGTGAGTCGAGGGCGGTGTCGACCACCTCGATGAGGTCGAGCCCGATCTGGCGCACATCAATTTCGCCACGCTTGTTAAAGGAGTCGAGGGTGGTATCGAGCAAGGTTTCGTCGGGCGTATCGCCCATTCGGTGAACCTCGCCGAAGGAACGCGGCCAGTCGCAGTGCGCGAGCACCATGCGCACGAAGGGCTCGTAGGCTCGCGGAATCCAGAGCGTGGCCTCGGTCATCGGCTTGACCTCGATGTAGTGCACGGCCAGCGAACGACGACCCGCGAGCATTCCGTCGGTGATGCCGACCTGCGCGACCGGAACCCCGTAGCTGAGATAGGCCCCCACAATGGCCCCGCCCGAGCGCAGCACCAACTCCTGCGTCGCGGTGTGAGTCAGCACCGGCTCGCCCACGCGGCCGACGATGTCGCTGTTGTTGAGGCGCTCAGTCACCCGCGCCTGCAACTGCGCTGCAATGCCTCGTCGCCGGAATCGCGGGTCGGTGAGGGCCAGCCCCGACTCGACCAGAGTGGGGGTCAAGAAGATCGCGCCCCAGTGGCCCACCACTTCGCCGTCAGCGGTCACCGCCACCTCGCCGACGCGGCGCCCCGACGTGATGGAGGCTGCGACGCGCTCGGGATAGTAGAGGTCGGGGTGAGGATAGGTCCAGCCGTAACTGCGGTAAATGCAGCGGGTGAGCGAGGCCGCATCGGCGGCGACCAGGGACCTCATGGTCACCTCCTCGGAACTCAGAGGAGTGTCGACGCCAAGCACCTCGAGGGAGCCGGAGTCGAGGGTGGCGCTGTGACTCGGCATCGCGAAGCGCATCTCGGTGACGTTGCCGGTTCCTTCGATAAAGGCGCGCGCCGAGGTCATGACTCCCAGTTCGAGCAAGGGCTCAAGGGTGGGGGCCGGCCCGTTGAGAGGCTCACCGCGATCACGCACCTGCAGAATCACCTCGGTGCCATCGACCGACGAGCTGAGCTCGATGTGGGTGTCATCCTGACCGCCCCGCGAGCGCTCTCGGGCGTCGAGCCCCACGAGTTGAAGGACAAGGCCAGCCGCATCGCCATTGCCGTTGCGCGAGGCCACGGCGGCACGTGCGGCAGCAGCAAGCACTGCGATGCCCGGTTCGTCGGCGGACACGCGCAGATGTAGCACGACCAAAGGTTAGCGCCTCGACTCGGCGCCCGCGCCGGGGTGTCTCGAATTGAGATCCTCGATCACTCCTGCGGGTGGGTCTTCACTCGTGATGGCGCGCGAGATCGCCCACGTGAGCACCCCGCCTACCAGCAGGTGAAGCACGATCAGGGACACGCGAGTGGAGGTCGCCACACTCGCCGGTTGCATCAGCGGCACGGCGCAACTGGCCAGGGTGAGAGCCGTCAGCGACAGCGCTGCGAACCGCGGACCATTGGTGAGAGTTCGAAAGGTTCCTGCCAGCAGGCCACCAAGAAAGCCTGCCGCGATGGGCACCAGCATGACCTGCCACGTGCCCACCAGTGTCAGCGAAGTATCGCCGCCGACCGCCACCTCGAAGGGCACCCCCACCAACCTCAGTACCCAGTACACGATCAGCGTGGGAACCATCACCAGCACCCCACACACCACGCCGCTGATGAGAATGCGGCCGTAGGGCGCCGGCCGTGACACCACCGAGGAGGTCGCCTGTGCACTCACGCTCTCAGCCTAGGGGGTTGCCAAAGTTACTGGTGAGTAGAACAATAGATGTTACCGGGGAGTAACTAGATCGAAGGAGCAGTCATGGGCCACTACAAGAGCAACCTGCGCGACCTCGAGTTCAACCTCTTTGAGGTGTTTCGCGTTCAGGACGGCCTCGGTCAGGGCGCCTTCGCCGACATGGATGTCGACACCGTTCACAGCATTCTGAACGAGGTCGAGAACCTCTCCACCGGGGTGCTTGCCGACTCGTACGCCTCGGCCGACCGCAACCCGCCGGTCTACGACCCCGCCACCTTCTCCGTGACCATGCCCGCGGAGTTCACGAAGTCATTCCGGGCGCTCATGGACAGCGGCTTCTGGAACCTCGACCTGCCCGTGCACCTCGGCGGAGTCGGCTGCCCGAGCAGTGTGCGCTGGGCCTGCGCCGAGATGCTCAACGGCAGTAACCCGGCGGCCTTCATGTACATGTCGGGCCCCGGGTTCGCGTCGAGCCTCGACCATCTCGGTAATGAAGTGCAGAAGCACATCGCCACGATCATGATCGAGCGCCAGTGGGGCGCCACCATGGTGCTGACCGAGCCCGACGCTGGCTCCGACGTGGGTTCTGGCCGCACCAAGGCCCTCGACAATGGCGATGGCACCTGGCGCATCGAGGGAGTCAAGCGCTTCATCTCCAGCGCCGAGCACGACATGGCCGAGAACATCATTCACCTGGTGCTCGCCCGACCCGAGGGTGCTGGCCCAGGCACCAAGGGCCTATCGATGTTTATGGTGCCCAAGTTTCACTTCGACTTTCAGACCGGCGAACTCGGCGAGCGCAACGGGGTTTACGCCACCAACGTCGAGAAGAAGATGGGTCTCAAGGCGTCCACCACCTGCGAGCTCACCTTCAGCGACAAGGAGCCTGCCCTCGGATGGCTCGTCGGCGACGCCCACGAGGGCATCGCCCAGATGTTCTTGATCATTGAGTACGCGCGCATGATGGTGGGCACCAAGGCGATCTCGATGCTGTCGACCGGCTACCTCAATGCCCTCGAGTACGCCAAGAGCCGGGTACAGGGCGCCGACCTCACTCAGATGCTCGACAAGGCAGCCCCGCGCGTGACCATCACGCACCACCCCGATGTGCGACGCAGTCTCATGCTGCAAAAGTCCTACGCCGAGGGCCTGCGCGCGCTAGTGCAGTACACCGCCACATGGCAGGACAGGGTGATGCTCGCCCGCGGCGGCGATACCACCATCGACCTCGACCTCGCCGAGCGCATGAACGACCTGCTGCTGCCCATCGTCAAGGGCGTCGGATCCGAGCGTGCCTACGAGGTTCTCGCGCAGTCGCTGCAGACGTTCGGCGGCAGTGGCTACCTTCAGGACTACCCCATCGAGCAGTACGTGCGCGATGCCAAGATCGACACCCTCTACGAGGGCACCACTGCCATTCAGGGTCTCGACTTCTTCTTCCGCAAGATGATCCGCGACCAGTTCAAGGCCGTGTTCACCCTCGCGGCCGAGATCACCGAGACGGTCAAGGGCGACGGCGGCGGCGGCCAGCTGTCGGTCGAGCGCGAGCTGCTGGGCAAGGGCCTCGAGGAAGTGCAGGCCATGATCGGCAAGCTCGGCGAGTGGGCCATGGCCTCTCAAACCGACGTGCGCGAGCTTTACCGAGTGGGCCTCAACACCACCCGGCTGCTGATGTCGGTGGGCGACCTCACACTGGCCTGGCTGCTGGTGCGTCAGGCCGAGGTTGCGTTGGCCGCGCTCGAGGCCGGACCCTCCGACCGCGACCGCGCCTTTTACGAGGGCAAGGTCGCATCGGCTGCCTGGTTCACGCGCAACCGCCTGCCGCTGCTCTCGGCCGAGCGCGCGGTGCTCGAGTCGACCGACCTGTCAATCATGGAACTCGACGAGGCGGCGTTCTAAGCATCGATCAGCGGGGCACACTCGACTGACGTGCAGTTACTTCCGGCTGGTGCGCCCGCTTTCGTGTGATACTCGGCTGACTCAAGCCTTGCGGTGGATGCGGCAATGCTGGCGCTTTCCGGAGGGAGCGGTCGATGTCTGAGCAGGAGGCCACGCCCAAGGCGCGGGGCTCACTCAACGAGTCGCAACGTGCCGAGCTAGCACTCTTCGGTCTCGACCTCTCGGCAGCGTCGCGTCGCGGCGGTTCCGCCTCTCGCAATCGGCCATCGGCTGCCGACTGGGTCACCCTCGACGAGACTCAGCTCAGCACGTTGGCGCCGTTCGGCAGCGAGCGTACGTTCGAGGTGGGCGACGTCTTCTTCCGTGCGGGCGATACGAGCCAAGACTTTGTGGTGGTGCTGCAGGGCAGCGTCAACGTTTCGGTGCACGACGACACCACTGACACCAGCGTGGGGCGGCATGAGAGCGGCCAGTTCCTCGGTGAGTTGGGAATGCTGCTGGGTCAGCGGCCCCTCGTGTCCGCTGTCGCCACCACGTCGGGGCGTGCCCTCGTCATCAGTCCCGAGTCATTTAGCCAACTGATGCACACCCTGGTCGACCTGTCGGACATCATCTTCCGCGAGTTCGTGGCCCGGCGGGCGGTTCTCACCGCAGCGTCCGCGCCCACGTCGGTGCGCATCATCGGAGAGAGCGGCAGTGCTTTGTCGATGGCACTCCGCGCCTACGCGGTGCGCTCACAGGTACCGCACACCTGGGTCGACATCACCACGGTCAGCGATGCCGCGGCCCTGCTCGAGCGAATCGGTGTGGCGCTGGACGACCTCCCAGTGGTCATCACTCCCAGCGATGTGCTGCGCCGTCCCACGACTGGCCAGCTCGCCGCGAGCCTCGGCGTAGCGCACGATGAAATGCCTGATCTGGTGCACGACCTCATCATCATCGGCGCAGGACCCGCAGGCCTGGGGGCAGCTGTTGGCGGCGCTTCCGAGGGACTCGACACCCTGGTGCTCGAGGCAGTCGGAGTAGGTGGCCAGGCAGGCGCAAGCTCTCGCATCGAGAACTACGTGGGCTTTCCTAATGGTGTGCGCGGGGCCGACCTTGTCGCCGCTGCCACGACGCAGGCTATGCGCCTCGGCGCCCGCATCGATGCTCCCGTGCAGGTGGTGGCACTGCGCAGTGACGGTGGCCAGCAGATCGTTGAGCTCAGCGACCACAG
>WLOZ01000188.1 GCA_009699025.1 Actinomycetota bacterium | reverse complement strand
GGGAGGCAGAGGGCCATGGCCAGAATTGAGAAACTCCTCGATCAGGAGGCGACAGCGGCCGAAGCCGCCGAGCACGCAGTCGATCTGGAGGCGCCGTTGCCAGCGGGCAGCAAGGTCACTCGCGGAGGAGCTCGCACCAGGAACGTCCAGGTCCGGCTGCGCGACGAGGAGTTTGAGGGGCTGTCCGCCTACGCCGCGGAGCAGGGACTACCTGTGTCAACGGTGATTCGGATGCTCGTACTCAGGTCCATCGCACCAGTCGACGACCTGAAGTCAGCGCTCGATCGACTAGAGACAGACCTTGCGGCAGTTCGCCGCAAGGCCCTGAGCGCCTGAATCGAACGGCGATCAGTCCACAAGGAAGCGCAACCCCAGCTCCGACGGCAAGGACGGCGGACTCGGAATCGGCCCCGACTAGGGCCCGGTGACGTACTCACGGCACTCAGGAAGGGGGTCGTTGGGCAACGTACAGTCCGTAGCCCTCGAGGCCCACCGGGTCGTGCTCAACGAGATCGAGTCCGGTGCCAGCGAGAGGCCCTGTGAATTCGATCTCGTCAAACAGGCCCTGCAGGTTGGTCTCGACAATGTGGGTGACCCCCGCGGGCGTTCCGATGAGGAAGTGCTCCTCGTTGGTGACCACCCCGCCCTCCTCGCGGCCGACATACATCCGCGCGATCTTCCCCTCGTCAGACTCGCTCACGTCGAGCTTGATGTTGTTCCGCCAGTAGTTGGCCGGCGTCAGCCACGGCTCGACGATGAGGAGACCTCCAGGGGCGACGTGGTGGGCCATGGAGGCGAGTGCACGCGCGAGTCGCGCCGGCGTGACGAGAAAGCTGACTGACCCAAACAGGCAGGTCACCACGTCGAAGGTCTGCTCGAGGTTGAAGGACTCCATGTCGCCGGCGTGCAGCGGAACTCCGGGCACTCGTTCGGCAGCCTGGGCGAGGAGCGCGGGATGGATATCGAGTCCCGATACCTCGAACCTGCCCTGCAGGAGCTCGAGATGCATGCCGGTGCCGCAGGCGACGTCGAGGAGGGTTCGTGCCGTCGGGTGCAGCCTGTCGATGAGGCCCAGCAGTAACTGAACCTCCGACGCGTAGTCCTTGAAAGTGTGCACCTGATCGTAGATCTCGGTGTGCTGGTCGTACATGCGTCGGCGCCCCCTCGGTCATGGATGGTGTACTGCGTACGCTAGCGGGGTGACGCTGGTCGCGGTGATGCAGCCGTATCTGCTGCCCTATGTGGGTTACCTACAGCTTATGCGCGCGGTCGACACGTTCGTGTGGCTCGATGATGCTCAGTTCGTCAAGCACCGCTGGATGAACCGCAATCGCATCCTTCTCGACGGAGAGGTGCGGTGGCTGACGATTCCGGTGCGAACGTCGAGGCTCTCGACAAGCATCCGTGACAAGCGCTACGACCTGTCGGGGGCCATCATCACCAGAGCGGGCGAAAAGCTCAGGCATGCCTACGGAGGGCGACCCGGGTGGGACTCCGTCTCAGCCCTGCTAGAGGAGCTCCGCTCCGTCGGCAGCGACTCGGTAGCCGAGGTCAACGAGCGACTGCTTGTGAGTGCGATGGAGCTGCTCGGCGCGGAGGTGCCCCGGCTCGAGAGGGCGTCGGAGCTGGGTGTGGAGGCCAAGTCGGCCGAGGCCCGAGTCATCGCGCTGTGCCGTGCGGTGGGGGCTACCGAGTACGTCAACCTCCCCGGCGGCCGTGAGCTCTACTCGTCGCGGTCGTTCGCCGAGGCCGGACTTGCGCTCTCGTATCTCGAGCCGAGGCTGGACCCGTACCCGCAGGGCCAGGCCGGCTTTGTGGCCGGGCTGTCGATCGTCGACGTGATCGCCAACGCGGCTGTGGAGGCTGTCGGCGACCACAGTTTCACCATCGTCGCGGGCGACTGAGTCAGGGGGCCGTGAAGCCCTCGAGCCAATCGTCGACGGTGTCGGCGCGGCGGCCGCACTCCCAGCCGTCTGGTCCGCGCACCAGCAGTGCGGGGATTCCGCGAATGAAGCGCGAGGCCAGCACAAAGGTGTAGGCGCCGCAGTTGTCGATGACCACCCAGTCGTCGGCCTCGACTGGCTCGGCTAGGTCGAGGGCGAGGATGTCGTCCTCTTGGCAGGTCCAGCCGCTGACCACGGTGTGGCGGGGTGGGCGGTACGCGTCATCGGCGCGTACCACCGACAGCGGCAGTTCGAAGCGGTGCCGCGCAGGCTTGGCCGTCTGGGTCGATCCTGCGACGATCGCGTGACTCACGCCGCCGATCGACTTGGTGAGCATCACCCGAGCGGCGAACCGCATCGAGTCGGCGGCGAGCGCCACTCCGGGCTCGATGATGAGGAGTGGGCCACCCTCGGGCCAGCGAGCGAGCAGGAGCGGAACCACGGCGTGGGCGTACTCGCTGGGGGTGGGGGGCTGGTAGCCCAACTGCTCGGCCAGCGACTGCGGCACCGCACCGGCGAAGCCACCACCAATGTCAAGGAAGTCGGGCGCGAGATCGCCCCAGAGGGCGTCGGAGAGCTCGATCAGCCGCGCTGCCCGGCGGGCGAACGACTCGGCGGTGCGTGCTCCTGCGAGGTGCATGTGCAAACCGACGACCCGCACGTTCGGTTGAGCGGACAGCAGCAGGTAGGCCTGGCGCAGATCTCCGCCGTCCGGTGCGTCGGCATCGATTCCAAATCGTCCGCGGGGGCCCAGTGCAAGGTCACTGTTGACTCGAAGGCCCACCGAGTACTGCTGCTCGGGGATCTCGACGCACACCGCTAGCAGGTCTTCTACCTGGGCGAGGCTGTCGAGGTGCACTTGGGCGCCGACACTGGTTGCTTGCTTGAGGTCGTCGTAGCTGGTGAGAGGGCCGTTGACGATGATGCTGCGAGGGTCGGCGCCGAGCCTGAGGGCAAGCTCGTACTCGTCGCGCGAGACCACCTCGGCGCGGCAGCCGACGTCGAGGGCGGCGCGCACCGCGGGGGGAGCCCAGAGTGTCTTGAACGACCACGCTAGGTCGGTACGGGGCCACCCTGCCTCGGTAAAGGCCCGTCGGAAGGCATCGACATTGGTGGCGATGGTGTCGGGATCGAGCAGCCAAAACCCATCGCCGTACTGGTCGCGGAGCACCTCGAGCTCGGCCCAGGCTGGCAGTGGATTCATGTCAGCGCCCCCTCGATCGCCTCGGCCACCGCGGAATCCACGGTGTCGGCCACGTCGCTGCCGCAAACGCGCAGGTAATGGTGGCCGTCGCGCAGGTCGGCGTAGTCGGTGACGGCGATGCGATCGAGACCGAAGCTGCCGGCGGCGACGACCGGAAGCCCTGAGCGCTCGCAAAGATCGGCCACGCGGCGCGCGAGGGAAGGCTCTGTCGCGGTGGTTCCTGGCGGTAGTCGCACGAGAACGGCTGTTTCGTGGGCGCGCGGTAGCACCGTGACGTCGTCGCGGTCTCGCAGCCGACGGCCGAGCTCGCCGGCAAGCCGACGCGTCGACTCGCGGATGGCCTCGGTTCTCCACCGGGCTAGGTCCAGGAACGCGGGGTCGCCCAGCCAGGGATAAATGCGCGCGGGCTCCACGGTGACGCCCAGGAGCGATACCGCCTCGCGTATGTCGCTGGCGAGGGCATCGACGCCGCTGGGGTCGAGGGTGGGGGCCACCACGATGGCCGAGCCGAGCCGGCCGATTTCGTGCCCAAAGCAGTCGAGCTTGATGTGGCTGCGCACCAGGATTGTGGTGAGGCCGAGCTCGTCGGCGCGCGCCAGCCAGGCAGCGATACGGGGGCTGTCGGGCTCGAGACATGTGGTGTCGATGACCAGCAACTGGGCCGAACCGCGCTGGCTGGGCAGTTCGGGCCAAGCCGAGGAGATGGTGTCGAGCCAGACCACGGCCGCACCCGCCCCGAACACGGGGGTCTCGGCAAGGGTGAGGGAGGGATGCAGTCGGCGCACGAGCCAGGGCACCTCGAAGTACGGGTCGGGGCTGATCTCGACGGTCGCCCAGTCGCGCCGGGCCAGAGTTGCCGCAACGGCGGCGATCGCACCCATGCCCGATGACGTGAAGACTCCGTCGGCGGCACGCTGCGGTAGGTGCAAGCCGTGCACGACCTGCAGCCAGTCGCAGTCGACCCGTCGAAGGTCGTACCGCTGGTACGAGTAGCTAAGCGTTCCTACGGGGGTGGAGAAGCTCTGGCGCCCCCCTTCGGCGGTCTCGCGCAGGCGGTCGGCCCAGGCGTGCTGGGCGCGCAGCACGCGGGCACGCAGGTCGCCTCCATGCTCGGCGTCGTCGGCGAACCGCTCGAGGAGGGCGCGCTCGGCCCCCTGCCGCGCCTCGCGCTCGGCCGCCGGGGATGGGTCTTCTGAGTCAGGCATGTGCGTGAAGTCTAGACGTGCGAGGGCCCACCGAGTGCTCTGCGACTCGGACCCCGCGTTGCTCCTCTACGTGGGTCCGGGCCTCGCGGACTCCGATGCGGCAATCGGGTGCTTCGCGGTGAAGTACGCCCTTGCCGCTTCGCCGGCCTGCCTACGATCAGGTATCACCATCTGCACGCCCCACGAGGGTGTTCTCGTCGCGTGACGCGCGGGCCGAGTGCGTCCTCCACCGCCCAAGGGAGAACTGCGATGCCGATCTTCATGGACTTCCACGACGACCTCAAGCTCGACGACGCCACTATCGACATGATCACGACGCTGACCAAGGATGGTGTGACCGACGAGTTCGGTGTTCGACAGCTTGAGCTGTACCACAACGCGGCGGGACAGGTGTACTGCCTGCTGGACGCGCCCGATGCTGATGCCGTGCGACTCCACCACGAGGTCGGGGGCATCGTGTGCCACGACGTGCACCAGGTGTCAGGGATGCTGTAGCAGTTCCTCGGCGTCACTGGTGTCGCCGGACGAGAGCGAACTCTGACTCGAGGACACGCAGCCTGTGGATGCCGAACGCGCGGATCGGTATTCTCATGGTATGACGTCAGATATGACAACGCTGAAGATCCGCAAGGCGACGCGCGACCTC
>WLOZ01000187.1 GCA_009699025.1 Actinomycetota bacterium | reverse complement strand
TACGGCAGCACCCTGTTCGACCTGCGGTCAGCGATCGCCCGAGGCGAGTTGGCCGGCCCTCGACTGGTGCTCAGCGGACAGGTGATCTCAGCGGTCTGCCCCGGGGCTGAGTCGTTCGCGGGCATGTATCGCGAGTGCGCCGGCGCAGAGGAGTGGAGGCTGGCCGTCCGCGAGCAGGTGGCGGCTGGCGCTGACGTTGTGAAAGTGATGGTCACCGGCGCGCTGACGGTGCCAGGGGAGGACATCAACCCCTCTCAGGTATCGGTCGACGAGCTCTCAGCGGTGGTCGACGAGGCGCGGCTCCTCGGGGTTCCAGTGGCCGCCCACGCTGAAGGGGCCGACGGCGTGCGGGTGGCAGTCGCGGCGGGCGTCGACTCGATCGAGCACGGGGAGATGGCCCACACCATCCCGGACGCCCTCGAGCAGATGGCCGAGCGCGGCATCGTCCTGGTTCCAACGCTGTGCGTCTTCGACGCCGTGGAGAGCGCCTTCGGCGAACGGTTCCCGCCGTGGGTTCGCGAGCGGGCAAAGCGGCTCGGAGAGGCCGCCCGGCTGACCGTCTCGGCCGCTCGTGCGGCGGGTGTGACGATCGCTGCCGGCGCCGATGCCCCCCCGCACGGCCTCAACGCCCGAGAGCTGATCCTTCTGGTCGATGCGGGCCTTTCCGCCAGGGAGGCGATCATGGCGGCTACCTCTGTCGCGGCTGAAGTGTGTCGAATCGCCGACGAGGTGGGCACTCTCACGGTGGGCAAGCACGCCGACCTGATCGTGGTCGAGGGTGACCCACTCGAGGACATCGCCGTCCTGTCGGACCCGCGGCGCCTCCGCCACGTGCTCAAGGGTGGCGACCTGGTGCACCCCGCCGGCGGCACCGCGTGACAGATGCCACGCACGACGACGCTGGCCTGGTCTGCGAGCGGCTGGCCGACGTGCTGGCCGACTACTTCCGACTCCTTGGGCGAGGGCTCGCCGACGACACGGTCGACGCGGCGGTGCAACCGCTGCTCGGCCTCCAGCTCAACGCCCTGGGCGGCGAGGCCACAGCTCAGGCGCTGCGCGACATCGACCGGCTCGCGGAAGCGATCCTGGTGTCTGCCGTGAGCACTCCCGTGCGCATCACGGCCACCGCCACGGTCTCGGAGCCTGGGGTGCCCGGCTACGCGCCGACTCTCGCCGAGGCCTCGGGCGACGATGTCTTCAGCGCGTGGCTCGCCTTCGAGCCAGAGGACGGAGACCGGCTCGTGGTCCGGCGGCTGGGCGTGGCAGTGGACGCGCTCTGGCCCATCACCGCGTTCCGAGACACCACGACGGGGCGGCAGGTCGTGGTCAGGCCCACGCTGACGTCGGGTCCGGGGGTCGATGGCGCGTGGCTGCTCTACAGCGCGCCCTCGGACGTCGGCTGGAGCGTGTGGGCCCGACATGTCACGGCCGCCGGGCTCGGGAGCGCCGAACTCGTGTCGAGCGGGGTCGACCACGCGCTCAACCAGGAGGCGGTGATCGATCCTGCCGGCACGCTGCGGGTCGTCCTCCAGGAGTTGCACGACGGCACCTTCAGGGCGGCCTACCGCGAGCGGGACGGCGAGTCGTGGACCGACTCCGAGCTGCTGTCCCCTGAGGGCGAGAACGCGTGGGACCCCTGTCTGGTGGGCGAGGGCGGCGAGTTGACAGTCTTCTGGTCGTCCTACCGTCGTGGGCTGTTCCGCATCATGGCACGGTCGCGGTCACAGGGCCGGTGGGGCGACGAGCGCGAGGCGCCGACGGGCGCGCAGCGTCACGCGCTGCACCCTCAGGCGGTGGCTGACCCGGGGGGCGGTGCCTGGCTGGCCTATGACTCCCTCGCGGTGCCCGACCAGACCACCTCCGGGCTGACTCGCTATCGACCGGTGGGCGAGGTGCGTGACGGAGTGACCCACGACCCGATTCCAGGCTTTGGCCTCACATGCCATGTCGACGTTCTGCTGGTGAGGGGAGGCGAGTTCCACCGGCCGGCGGCAGGAGGGCCCATCGCCGAGAGCGCCGCCGCGTGCTACCCGCGAGTGGCGGTTGACGGTCAGGGGGTGCTGTGGCTGGCGCATCGCACCATGCGCCAACTTCCCTTCGGCGACTACCTCGCCCACGTCGCGGTCAGGGCGCACGTGGGAGCCGACTGGTCGCCTCCAAGACTCCTTCCGGCAAGTGATGGGACGTGCTCTGAGCTCTCGCTGCGCCCGGCCGAGCAGGGCGTCACGGTGCTGTATCACGGCGACGGGCACGCGGAGCGCCACCTCGCCATGCTGCGGGGGCACATGCGGCCCGACGCCTACGCAACCGGCGAGGAGGCGTTGCGGCGCGAGCACCTCAGGCTGCCCTCGACCGAACGCATGGCAGCCGGCGGCCACGTGGGTGAGGGGCTCGTGACGGTGAGCACCCTTCGCTCAGATCATCCAGCCCGCCCGACTGAGCTGGTGGCCGTGGTCTCGCAGGAAAGGGGGCACGAGCCCGTCGAGCTCGCTGTCGGGCCGCGCGACCACCGACCGGTCGGATGGCCGCCGAACGGCGATGGCGCGGCGAGGCAGCTCTTCTGGGGCGACCTGCACCGGCACTCGAACGTCTCACGGTGCGGGGCGGGACTCGACATCGGCACCGACGACCACTACCGGTTCGCGGACGACTTGCTCGGCTGCGACTTCTGGGCGCTGACGGACCACGCGGAGAACACCTCCGAACTCAACTGGCACCACCTCAAGAAGCTCGCCAACGCGTTCTACCGGCCTGGCGCGCACGCGTCGCTCGTGGGCTTTGAATGGACATCCTTCCTCTATGGCCACTACAACGTGATCTACGCGGGGGACGACGGCCCGATCTTCAGCTCCGTCGAGGCGGAGACCGACAACCCCAGCAAGCTCTGGGAGCGGCTCGAGCCCCACGAGGCGCTGACGATCCCGCACCACCCCGCGGCTTGGGTCTATCCCACCGACTGGTCCTATCGACACGATCGGTTCCTCCGCCTCGTGGAGGTGTTCCAGGCATGCACGGGCTCGTACGAGTCCGACTGGTGTCACCGCCAGTACCAGGACGCACTCGCTCCCGGCGCGAGCGTGCAGGACGCTCTGGCCGCCGGCCAGCGGCTGGGGTTCATCGGCAGCACTGACCACGGCAACGGTGCGGCCTACGTCGGCGTGTACTCCGAGAAGCTCGACAGAGCGTCAATCGTGCGGGCGCTCTCGGAGCGGCGCTGCTTCGCGGCGACCCGTAGGGGGATCGTCCCCGAGCTGCGTGTCGGGGGCGCAAGCATGGGCGAGGAGGTGACGCTCGCAGAGGGGGAGATCCCGCCGCTGGTCTTCGGCGCGGTGGGAGTCTCGGAGCTGAGTGTGGTGCAGCTGGTGCGCGACGGGGAGGTCGTAGCCTCGTCTCAGCGGGCTCCCTCGGGACGCGCGCGGCTGTGGGTCCCCCTCGACCTGCAGCTGCGCTCGCACGACGGAGGTCCCCGTGACATGACGGGGCAGCTGAGCATCGTCGGTGATGCCACGGTGGTGCCGACGGAGTGGTGCCAGCCGGAGGTCACCTCGATCCACGCGACCTCCGTGATGTGGTCGACCGCTCTGCCTGAGCGCTACGGCAAGCGGTACCGCCCGCCGGGCGTGGTCAACATCGGCGTGACGATCGAGGGGTCGGCAAAGGCACTGGTGACCGTCGAGGCGGGGGGAGTGGCGCTGCGCGCGACGCTGGCCGAGCTCAACGACGGCCGCACGAGCGACGCCAGGGCCGAGGGCTGTGAGATCCGGGCCCGTCTGGGCGTAGGTGGCCTCACCGGGATGGGCACCACGAGCTGGCTCGTCCAGGCCGATCCCGGCATCCTCCGGGCCGGGTCCTGGTACTACGTCAGGGTCATCCAGGTCGACGGCGAGGCTGCCTGGTCGAGCCCTGTGTGGGTTGATTAGTCGTTCTGTCGGACCTGCTGCTCCGGAGCGAGCGGCGCGATGTCGGTCGGCATCGTGATCGGTCGGAGCCTGGTGGCGTGATAGCGCCCGATCAGCCACGAGGGCCCGCTGCGGCGCAGGATCACCGTCTCGAGGAACTCGAGCTCGGTTGGATCGCCGCTCGTGGGATGCCACACCTCGTGGTTGCGGTGCGTCGACCACGCGACGTCGCCTGCGATCACGATGTCGAACTCGGAGAGTTCGGCGGTCTGGTGACCGGCCTCGATGCCGAGGGTGAGTCCCTCCACCAGCGTCGCGGCGTCGAGCAGTTGGTCGTGCTCCACCAGCAGGAAGTCGGGGGTGAGCACAGCCGCGACGGCCAGCATGTCGTGCCGCGTCATGGCGTCGTACCACTCGATGAGCACGGCGCGCACCGCAGCCTCGTCGGTGCCCGTCATCGCTGCGGGCCCTCGTGGCGAGCAAGCGTGGTCGTGATGCTGGTGTGTCGCATGGCGTGTTCTCCCTTGGTGGTGGTGGGCGTGCACTGGGTCACGGGATCGCCGAGGCCACGAGCTCGCCGAGGGCGACGACGGGCAGCGCGGGCGTCGAGCGTGGCACCGACGGGAAGAGCGACGCGTCGGCGACCACCAGCCCGTCGATGCCGTGCACGCGCCCGGTGGGTGCGGTGACCGCGTGGGCAGGGTCGAGCCCCATGGCCGCGGTTCCGGCCGGGTGCCAGTAGTGGGAGTGCGTGCGGCGAACCCAGGCCTCGCGCCCCTCGTTCGGCTTCTGCGGGTTGAGGCGGCGGCCGAGCAGTGGTGCCAGCGAGGGGTCGGCAGCCAGCCCCGCGAGCAGGTCGAGGCCGTCGGACAGCGCGACCACGTCGTGGGGGTCTGACAGATAGCGGTGGTCGGGCGTCGAGGCGGCCATCGGGTCGGAGCGGTCGAGCGTGAGGCTGCCGCGCGACCGGGGGGTGAGCAGGGCCGCGGGCAGGACCACCGCCCAGCCGTGCGGGCTGTCTGCCCGGGGCTCGACCCAGGGGTAGAGGTGCAGGTCGAACGGGCCCGAGGCCACGCTCGACGACGCCTTCGCGACGCTCTGCTCCTCGGGCAGCCACCCC
>WLOZ01000186.1 GCA_009699025.1 Actinomycetota bacterium | reverse complement strand
CGATACGGGGTCGGGCGCTTCGCCGACGACCTGGCAGCAGCCGGCGGCGTGGGAGTCATCACCCCCGACCTGACACCGGAGGAGGCCGGACCGTGGACTGCGGCCACCGACTCGGCGGGCGTTGACCGAATCTTCCTGGTTGCGCCGAGTTCAAGTGACGCACGTCTCTCGGTGGTGGCACACGCGTCGACTGGATTCGTCTACGCGGCATCGACCATGGGGGTAACCGGGGCCCGCGCCTCGGTCGGCGGGGGCGCCCGTGAACTGGTCGCCCGCACTCGAGCCGTCACGGACCTTCCCATTGCTGTGGGTCTCGGGGTCTCCACGGCAGCACAGGCGGCCGAGGTAGGTGCCTATGCCGACGGTGTGATCGTGGGCTCCGCCTTTGTGCGGGCCCTCCTCGACGCGCCATCGCGTCAGGCCGGGGTTGAGGCAGTGGCAGCGCTCGCGGCTGACCTTGCCGAGGGTGTGAGGGCAGCGCGGGGCTGAGCCGGGAACCGCGGCGCCTGCCGCCGCGTTGACCGAGCATGAGAGGGTCGTCCGACAGTGGTCGCGACGAGGGTGGCAGACGAGAGAGGAAGTGTTCCGCACATGAGCGTTGACGCTCCCGCGCCCCCTCGGGCACGGCGGGTTGCCGGCAATCGGGTAGTGGGGCTGGTGCTCCGGCTCGTGCTCGCGGGCGTTCTTGGCTTTGCCGGGCTGGTGAAACTCGTTGCGCCGGGGGGTGCGAGCGACGCCATCATCGCCTACCGGATTCCGGGTATGAACGGCCAGATCGCTGACATCCTCGGGTGGCTCATGCCCGCCGGAGAGGTGTTGCTTGCGGTGCTGCTCCTCGTGGGGCTCTTCACGCGCTGGGCCGCTCTCGCGACGGCCCTGCTCATGACCTGCTTCATCGTCGGAATCGCCAGCGTGTGGGCCCG
Source organism: Actinomycetota bacterium (assembly GCA_009699025.1). Next base: position 4,097 of record WLOZ01000186.1, on the reverse strand, counting down.
CGGGTACTCGATCGACTGCGGGTGCTTCGGCGGTGGCGGCGAGGTGAGCGCCGAGGGCAAGACCTGGCGCTACAGCTCTGAGATACTGCGTGACCTGCTCTTCACGGGGATGGCGGTGTGGCTGGTGACCTGGCCGGCCACGCTGTTCTCCCTCGACTCCAAGCCCAACCCCGATCTTTATCCTGAGGGCGATCTCGATGATGAATCGCTCGACGACCTCGATGCCACGGAGGCACACTGATGAGCGCCAACAGTCAGGGCAAGTCGCAGAAGCCAGTGTCGGCCAAGGACCGCCGCGACAAGGCCGCCGCGGCGCGTGCAGCGCAGGAGGCTGCCGAGAAGCGCCGCGACCGAATGATCAAGATCGTCGGCGGGCTCGGGGTGCTCGTCGTGGTGGGTGCCATCATCGGTGGGGCGGTGTGGCAGTCGCGCAGCAATTCGTCGGCAAACGGTTCGACCGTGCTTCCCAGCCCCAACCCTGACGCACCACTTCCCAAGGGAGTGGTCAATTCGGGCGAGAATGCCTACGCGGTCCCCTATGGCAACGCTCCCGCGACCGCCCCGCTGCTGCAGGTGTGGGAGGACTTCCAATGCCCGGCGTGCAAGTCGCTCGAGGACGCCAACGGCCAGGGCATCGAAGAGCTGGCCACGAGCGGCAAGGCCAGGCTGTTCTGGCGGCCCACAGCCTTCCTCGACCCCAAGTTGGCTGTTGACAACCTCAAGAACAAGGCACCTGATTCGTCGCACCGTGCCATCGCCGCGTGGGGCTGCGCGATCGATGCCGGCAAGAGCGCCGAGTACCACGACATCGCCTACAAGAATCAGCCGGCCATCGAGGGCACCGGCTACACCAGCGCGGCGCTGCTCGATTTCGGCAAGCAGTCCGGAATCTCCGGAGATGCGTACACGACCTTCGAGACATGCGTGAACGATGGCACCTACCTCGGCTGGGCCGTCAACTCGCTGAAGGCGTTCAACGACGCCGCGGTTCCTGGCACACCTGCCGGATACCTCAACGGCACCGAGATCCAGTCCGACGTTCTCTCCGACAAGGCCAAGCTCGACGAGCTTGTCGCTGGTGCCACGACGTAGTGGGCTGCTGACCCTGTCACTACGACTGCTGTCCGACCCATCGCTAGGGGTGCTAGGCGCGCTCGATGCGATGAGTCGGACAGCGGTCACGGGACGTCGTGTGGGAGCACGCGCGGGGTTGCTCTGGTAACCTGTGCACAGCAGCCCGGGCCAATGTCGTCCCCCTGCTCCGCATGACCCGTCCGGCGTCGTCAGACGCAGGCGAGGCTCTGCGGCCGTGGACGACCAGGAGTAGTAACCGTGAGCAGCCCCTTCTCTCTCTTCAGTGCCGTGCCGCCGACGCAGGGTCTCTATGACCCTTCCGCCGAGCGTGACGCGTGTGGTGTTGCCTTCGTGGCTCGCCTAACCGGGGGGGCCAGCCACGAGGTGGTGCAGCAGGCGCTGACGGCCCTGCGCAACCTCGACCACCGTGGCGCGTCCGGGGCAGAGCCTGACTCGGGCGACGGCGCAGGCATCCTCCTGCAGGTTCCCGACGCGTTCCTGCGGGCAGTGGTGCCATTCGACCTGCCCCCAGCCGGAAGTTACGCCACCGGAATCGCCTTCATCGCCGTCGACGACGACCTCGCAGCCGAGGCGAAGTCGTCGATCGACGCCATCGCTGCGGCCGAGGGACTGCGAGTGCTGGGCTGGCGCGATGTCCCGGTCGACCCGTCTCTCGTGGGGTCCACTGCCCGAGGTGTGATGCCTCGTTTCGCTCAGGTATTTGTCGAGGCGAACAACGCCGCGACGGGACTCGAGCTTGAGCGACTCGCCTACGTGCTTCGTCGCCGGTCTGAGCATGAGGTCGCGGTGTACTTCGCCTCACTGTCGTCTCGCACGCTCGTGTACAAGGGCATGCTCACCACCGGCCAACTCGAGCCGTTCTACCCCGACCTGTCTGACCCGCGGGTCGCAAGTGCCCTGGCGCTGGTGCACTCGCGCTTCTCGACCAACACCTTCCCGTCGTGGCCGCTCGCACACCCCTACCGCCTCATCGCACACAACGGCGAGATCAACACGGTGATGGGCAATCGCAACTGGATGCGCGCGCGTGAGGCGATGCTGACCAGTGACCTCATCCCCGGTGACATCGAGCGCCTGCTGCCCATTTGCACCCCGGGAGGAAGCGACTCGGCCTCGTTCGATGAGGTGCTCGAACTGCTGCACCTCGGTGGCCGCAGCCTGCCTCACGCCGTGCTAATGATGATCCCCGAGGCGTGGGAGAACCACGCTGAGATGTCGCCTGATCGCCGCGAGTTCTACGAGTTCCACGCGACTTTGATGGAGCCCTGGGACGGCCCAGCGAACGTGTCGTTCACCGACGGCACCGTGATCGGGGCCGTGCTCGACCGCAATGGGCTGCGCCCGGGACGATTCTGGGTGACCGACGACGGGCTCGTGGTGCTCGCCTCCGAGTCTGGGGTGCTCGACATTGAGCCCGCGCGCATCGTGCGCAAGGGGCGGCTCCAGCCAGGTCGCATGTTCCTCGTCGACACCGCAGCAGGACGCATCGTCGAGGACGATGAGATCAAGTCTGAGCTGGCCGCGCAGGCGCCCTACGGCGAGTGGCTGCGACAGGGAGTAGTGCACCTCGACGCGCTGCCGGACCGAGAGCACATTGTGCACACCCACGACTCCGTCGCCCGACGCCAGCAAACCTTTGGGTATACCGACGAGGAATTGCGGGTCATCCTCGCGCCGATGGCCCGGGCCGGCACCGAGGCAATTGGTTCGATGGGTACTGACACACCCATCGCGGCGCTGTCTGATCGACCGCGACTCCTGTTCGACTACTTCAGTCAGCTCTTCGCGCAGGTAACCAACCCTCCACTCGACGCGATCCGTGAGGAGATCGTCACCTCGCTCGCGACGATGATTGGCCCCGAGGGCAACCTGCTCGAGGCGACAAGGGCGCACTGCCGCCAGGTGCTGCTGCCCTTCCCGGTCATTGATAACGATGAGCTGGCCAAGATGCTGCACATCAACATTGACGGTGAGATGCAGGGGTTCGCTGCCGCGAAGGTGCGTGGCCTCTACCGGGTGAGTGGCGGGGGAGAGGCACTCGGAGACCGAGTCCGCGAGATCTGTCGCGAGGTCGACGCGCTGATCCGTCAGGGCAAGCGATTCATCGTGCTGAGCGACCGCGACAGCGATGCCGAGATGGCGCCTATCCCGTCACTGCTGCTGTGCAGCGCGGTGCACCACCACCTGGTGCGTGAGCGCACCCGAACCATGGTGGGCCTGCTCGTTGAGAGCGGTGACGTGCGCGAGGTGCACCATGTCGCTCTGCTGATCGGCTACGGCGCCGCTGCGGTGAACCCGTATCTCGCACTCGAAACTGTGGAAGACCTCGTCCGCCAGGGGGTGGTGACAGGAGTTGCCCCGGAGAAGGCGGTGCGCAACACGATCAAGTCGCTGGGCAAGGGTGTGCTCAAGGTCATGAGCAAGATGGGTGTGTCCACGGTGGCGTCGTACCGAGGGGCTCAGATCTTCGAGGCCATCGGGCTCTCGCACGATGTCGTCAACGAGTTCTTCACGGGTACCACGAGCAAGCTGGGCGGGGTGGGGCTCGACGTCATCGCCGAGGAGGCGTCCCGGCGGCATGCGGTGGCCTACCCGCACTCGGGCATCTCGCCAGCGCACCGGCTCCTCGACGTGGGCGGCGAGTATCAGTGGCGTCGCGAGGGTGAGCCTCACCTCTTCGACCCCGAGACCGTATTCAGGTTGCAGCACAGCACCCGCGAGCAGCGCTACGACGTCTTCGGTCAGTACACCGAGCGCGTAAACTCGCAGTCGGTTCGCCAGATGACCCTGCGTGGACTCTTCCAGCTGCGCGAGGGGGATCGCCCCGCCGTGCCCCTCGACGAGGTTGAGCCGGTGACCGAAATCGTGCGAAGGTTCTCCACGGGGGCCATGTCGTACGGGTCAATCTCACAAGAGGCCCACGAGACCCTCGCCATCGCCATGAACCGCCTAGGCGGGAAGTCGAACACCGGTGAGGGAGGCGAGGATCCCGAGCGCTTTGT
>WLOZ01000185.1 GCA_009699025.1 Actinomycetota bacterium | reverse complement strand
GTTCTGATCGCGCTGTACGCGGTGGGCACGATGGTCACCGCAGTGATCGGCGGAATCCTGAGTGACCGCAGTGGCCGTCGCAAGGTGTACGTGATCGGTGCCAGCATCGTGATGGCAGGTGCGGCGTTGCTTCTCGTCATCACCACCACCATGCAGATGGCGATGGTGGCCGCGCTCATTCTCGGCCTTGGCTACGGCGCCTACCTCGCCGTCGATCAGGCGCTCATCACGCAGGTGCTACCCCGCGCCGAAGATCGAGCCCGCGACCTCGGGGTGATCAACATTGCCAACTCAGCGCCACAGGTGCTGGGTCCGGTGATTGCCGCCACCCTCGTCACCTCGTTCGGCGGCTACCCGGCGCTCTACGTCGTCACGGCGATCGTGACGCTGCTCGGCGCCGCCGCCATCATCCCGATTCGGTCGGTGAAGTGAGCGCATTCCTGTCGGAGGGTGTGCTCTCTGCCGTCAACGCTGACGGATGGTTGGCGAAGAATTCACCTCCCTCGCTTCGCGAAGGTGCGATCCCGTGATTCACTCGATCCACTGAACGTGAACGCGCGTGGCGATTGCCCCTGACCCACGTCCTGGAGGACCTGATGAACGTATCCCGACGCGTTGCCATCGCCGCCGCAGCGGCCCTTGCCATCCTGGTGGCCACGCCTGTGGGCGGACCGGCTCAGGCCAGCCAGGTGCGCGTCGGCCACTCCGCCCCGCATGGGGCGAAGGACGCGGCCGAGAAGGCGCTGCGCCAAGAGCTCAAGGCGTCCAACGCTCGCTACCGCGTCGCGGAGAGGGAATTGATTTTCCTCTTCAACGATGATCCCAACGTCAAGGTCGCCCAGTCCGCTTTCGAAGCGTCCGTCGACAGCGCTACCTCCACGTGGAGGAACAGCGCGCAGGACGGCCCGGCGACCGAGACCGCCAAGAACGCGATCCTCCACGCCGAGGCCACCTACAGCGACACCACGCTGACCGAGGCCGCGGCCCGCGAAGCCGCGATCGAGACCGCCAGGGCCACCTGGGTGGCGGACTCCCTCGCCGCCTACGCCGCGCACGACAACGCCGCGTTGCTGCCCGTTGAGGCTGCCGCTCGCATCGCCTACCGTGCCAGCTCCAACCAAGCGTGGAGCGACTTCGCCGAGGTCGAACAGTTCTGTCTGGTTTTTGACGACATCTCGAACTTCATCAATTGGCAGGAGGCGTGCCCCCTGCTCGCCGCCGCAACGACGAACCGCAGTCAGGCGCTGGCCGCGGCCTGGGGGGTCTACGTCGGCAGCGGGGGCAGTTCCACGCGTGCGATCCCGGGTGCCAACCTGACGCCTCCGAAACCGAGCGCTGCCCGCCACGCGGCGGTTGCGCCGGCGAGCGCCTCGGTCGCCAGCCACGCGGCCACTCGCGCGCCACGTGATGAGGCCAAGAAGGCGCTGCGCGTTGCGCTGAAGGCGGCCGACGCCGGCTACAGCCGCTCGTACATTGACCTCTTTAACGCCTTCTGGGGTGCCACGAGCGGCCCGGATGCCATTTTTGATGCCGCTATCGAGAGCGCGACCGACGCCTGGGAGAACAGCGGTCGCGGCGGCGCGGCACTGGAGGCCATGAAGGTCGCCGTCCTGATCGCCGAGCTCGCATACAGCGACGCGACTCTGCCCGAGGCCTCCACCCGCGAAACCTTGATCGACGCGGCCAAGGCCCTCTGGATGCAGGACTCTCTCGCGGCCTACGCAACGCACGACTGGGTCGCCTACTCGCCCAACGTGGCGGCCGCCCGCGTCACCTACCGCGCTAGCTCAAACGAGGCGTGGAGCGACCACGACAAGGTTCGACAGTTCTGCCAGGTGGCCTACGAGCCTTCTTCCGGCTACGGCATGCAGGCACAGAAGGACTGCGCTTTGCTGATTTTCGCGGTAACGAACCGTGATCAGGCGTTGGCAGTGGCCCGTCAGGCGTACTACAACACCTTGGGTGCGTGGCCGGGCAAGATCGAGGGAGGCCGCCTGTGGTACCCGACGGTGGTCACCGGCTACTGACGCGGCCGCTTGCTGCTGGTCGTCGGGGCGCTGAACCAATACGCGCTGTTCCGTTGACGAAGGAGCCACCGTCTGGGAGTTAGAAAGGAACGACCCGCCCATCTCCTCCAGAACGCCGAGCGGCGCCTCCGTGATGACCACCTCGGGCAAGAGGCCGTACCTGAACTCGATTCCCGTCGCCGCGGTCCATGCGGGCCTCTGGCCACCCCGATCGGCAGCTGCCTCGGTAACTCCCTGCCCGTACTGGGTCGCCACTTCGTGCAGCCACTCTTGGTTCGCCGTCAGGCGCAGGGCGGCTAACTCGCGACCGTGAACCGCCACAGGATGGTGTTGTCCAGCTTGAGATCCGGACCCCAGATGAGCTGCGCGGAACCATCCCAGGAAATCGCCTCGTAGCCCTCCTTCACCTGCACCTGCTCGGGCGTGTACACCGTCGCCGTGGGCCACGCCGAATCGTCGAATTCCGGGCTCGTCCATCCGGCCGGCTCGGCCTCGGCCGACGACTGGCAGTCGACCAGCGGCTGCGACGACTCGGCGCAGTCGGGGTTGAGGGGCGCGCGCTGGACCACGAGTCCGCGCCACTGTGGCGAGGTCACTGCCACCACTCGACCCGAAGCCTTCTCTCGCACCTGCATGATCAGTCCGCCGTCACCGATCTGCTGCTTGGACTGACCGATGTACTCGAGCCCACTCGCGTTGTCTAGGTAGTCTCTGCTGACGACGGCGAGGGTGAGTGGGTAGGTGGTGGTGAACTCCAGCGTCTGTGAGTTGAACGACCGCTCCTGGGTGATGGGCTCGGCATCCTCGCCGATTGCCTGGCCGTTGGCCGTGAGCGAGAACCAGTTGTCGACCCATACCTCAGCGACGAAGTCGACCGGCTGCCCCGCCCCCACCGATGACGACACCGTGACCGATGTTCCGGGCGAGGGTGTCCCAGCGGTCGACGACGCTGAGGATGCGCCGCCCTGGGCTGCACATCCGCTGGCAGCGAGTGACACGCCGATGAGCAGTGTGGTCAGCGTCGTCCAACGCGGCTTGCTGGTCATCTCGAATTCCTTCACGCCCGCGGAATTTGTTGGCATGCGCCGAGCTACCCATTCTTGGTGGCGCACACGCGGGGCACGACGTTAGTAGAGACGAATCAGCTCAAGCAGTCCCATCTTGTCGTCGAGCACTTCGAAGATGTCCTTGTGGTGCTTGATCAGCTTGCTGCGAATGTACACGTACATCCACTGCTTGTAGACGTAGCGCTCGTAGAGGTCGAGGATTTCGTCAATGTCCAGGTCAGGCTGGGAGAAGAGTTCCGCAAGGTACATCGCACATTCGAAGCCCAGCGAAATCGACTGGAAGTACGGCGATCCGATGGCGGAGTCGCCCACGAGGAAGACAGGCGCTGTCGAGAAGGGATGGCCGCTTTCGCCTCGCTCACGCAACAGTCTGCTGGTGGCGTTGCGCGCATGGTAGAGATTGAGCGGTATCGAAATGATGTCGAGGTCTCCGACGATCTGACCGTGAGTCTCGGATTCCATGCGAGCGATGAAGTTGTCCATCGAAGCCGCGATCTCAGGGAAGTTCTCCCGTAGCCATTCGCCGCGAAACTGCGTCGGCATGAGCTCCGCCTCGTCAGGGGTGATGCGGATGATGCCGGTCACACAGCTGACGTCGTCGTCGTAGAACGTGCGACTCACCGAGGGAATGAACTTGTAATTCGGGTTCTCTGAGTTCTTGTAGTACTTGCAATATTCGTTGCACGAGTAATTCTTGTCGTAGAGGAAAGTGACCACGAGAGCACATTCAACTCGGAGGTTGACGGTGTTCTCGCTGCCCTCAAACTCGTCATCCCGCGGAACCAGTGCGTCTCTGAGCAGCGAATTCCGACCGGTACAGTCGATGACGATGTCTCCTGGATCGACCAGTGCTTGTACATCCGCCAGTGACATAACTCCGGTGATTCGCTGCACCTTGCTGCCAGGACGCGACTCGATGAGGAGGCTCAGCGAGTCCTCAATCTCATTCAGTGGGCAAAACCCGAGGGTCCACTCATCTAGGAGCGCCTTCAGGTCGGGCTCAATGGTCTGCCGGAATCCGATGATCTCCTCGAGCCCTTCCTGATCGAAGATTGCTTGAAGGTCATCTTGATCGATGTGCCCCGCTCGGTAGCTCTCGACCGAATCGGCCGCCAGATACGGCTCGAGGTGAACCATCCGAAGGCGGGTGTAGCCGGCACGCTTCTCGTACAGGACGACCGAGAGCCCCTCAATCGGCTGGAGAAGAGCGGCCACCATCAACCCCACCGGACCGGCGCCAATCACATGCGCCCGACGGGTCGCCTGCCCAAGGCCTGAAGTTTCAACGGACTGCAACGCGTTCAGTGCCATTGAACCTCCATGTAGGACGTACCCTCGGCATCGATTGACCGCGCTCTCAACGGCGTGACCCATCACCCACCACTGGGGCGAAATCCGGTGCACCTCAACCCTGAATTTCCACTCTATGGATTTCTATTTGCGTTGTTGCCACAATCGCCGCAATGCCTTGGCCACACCACTGGCACGACCTCCGAGTGCTCGCCGAGTACATCGCGAAGCATCTGCGCGACTGGCTCGACATGGATATCCCTGTACTCGGCGGTCTCACTCCTCGCGAGGTGATCCGAACACCATGGACGCCGACCGCCTACGCGCCGCGCTGGGATTGCTCGACTGACGGCGGGGCATCTGGCCAGAGTCTCGCCTCCGAAAAGCGCATGTTGCTACGTTCGTCTGTATGACGGATTCCGCTCCACCTCGAATCCGTCGGCGAAGGCGGCTCTGGCTCGGAATTGGCGTGGTCGCGCTTGTGCTCGTGCTGGGCGGTGTCGCGGTGGTGGTGGCGATCAAGTGGAAGCTGAGCGACAGCAAGGCCGCCATGTACGACGGCAAGCTCGTGGCGGCGGACTACTGGTCTGACGCGCCGCAGATCCTGTCGTCCGGGTTCGGCTTCGACGGCATCATCGGCGCC
>WLOZ01000184.1 GCA_009699025.1 Actinomycetota bacterium | reverse complement strand
TGCAGGTTGCTCTCGTCGACCACGTCGAACTCAACGATTCCGAGGGTGCCCACGCCGGCGGCGGCGAGGTACATGAGCGAGGGCGACCCGAGCCCACCAGCGCCCACACACAGCACCTTGGCATTCTTCAGCCGCTTCTGGCCGACCATGGCGACATCGGGAATGATGAGGTGACGGCTGTAGCGCCGCACCTCCTCAACGGTCAGCGACTCGGCGGGCTCGACGAGCGGCGGCAGCAACACGGGACTCTCCTGGGGCGGGTGGTGGGGCAGGTAACCACCCCAACCGTTTCACGCGCCCGAACCTTCCCAACCACCGGGCGGGGTGCCGGGGTCGCCGTCCGGGTCCTAGACCCGCGCGAGTGGGGCCACACTCGAATCCCGGTGAACCGTCTGAAACGATCAGGCCCATGAACAGACCAGTCATCGGACTCACGTGCTACGTCGAGCAGGCCCGCTGGGGCGCCTGGGACGCCAGGGCAGCAGTTCTGCCCTCGGTGTACATCGAGAGCGTCGAGCGGGCCGGCGCACGCGTGGTGATTCTGCCGCCCGACAGCCTCGACGCCGACGTGGTCACTCGCCTCGACGGCCTCGTGATCGCCGGCGGCGCCGACGTCGACCCCGCCCGCTACGGGCACGAGCCCCTTCCCACCACCGACGTGCCCCGACACGACCGCGACGCCGGAGAGATCACCCTCTACCTCGGCGCGCTCGCAGTGGGCCTGCCGGTGCTCGGAATTTGCCGCGGTCTGCAGGTGATGGCGGTCGCCGAGGGAGGGTCACTCATTCAGCACCTCCCCGACGTCGTGGGCGACTCGCGCCACCGTGAGGAGCTCGGCACCTTTAGCGCGCACGGGGCCACCTTCGTGCCCGGAAGCCTGGCCGCCATCCTGGTGGGGGCTGAATCAGCCACGGTGAACTCCGCGCACCACCAGGCTGTGGCCGATGCAGGCAGGCTCACCGTCACAGGCTGGGCCGACGACGGAACAGTCGAATCGGCCGAGGACCCCACCGCACGCTTCGTGCTAGGCGTGCAGTGGCACCCCGAGCAGTCGGGCGACAAGGCGTCAGAGCGTCTGTTTGCGGCGTTCGTCGAGGCAGCGCGCAAGGGCATGCCCGCTACAGCGGGGTGACGTAGGCCCCGCTGATTCCTCCGTCAACCAGAAAGTTCGACGCGGTGATGAACGACGAGTCGTCGCTGGCAAGGAAAGCCACGGCCCCGGCGATCTCCTCGGGTTCGGCGAAGCGTCCGATCGGGATGTGCACCAGGCGCCTCGCGGCGCGCTCAGGGTCATTGGCGAACAGTTCCTGCAGCAGCGGGGTGTTGACCGGTCCGGGCGAGAGAGCGTTGACCCTGATGCCTTCGCGCGCGAACTGCACACCAAGTTCGCGAGACATCGCCAACACACCACCCTTCGAGGCGGTGTAGGAGATTTGCGACGTCGCCGCGCCCATGGTGGCCACGAACGACGCCGTGTTGATGATCGAGCCCCGACCGCCACGCTGCATATAGGGGATGACCTCCTTGCAGCACAGAAATACCGACGTGAGGTTCACCTCCTGCACACGCCGCCAGGCGTCGAGACCGGTCACGAGGATTGAGTCGTCGTCGGGAGGGGCGATACCCGCGTTGTGGAAGGAGATGTCAACCGAACCGAAGGCATCGAACGCGGTGGCGAACACACGCGCTACGTCGTCGGGGCTGGTGACGTCGGCCGCCACGAAGAGCCCGCCCACCTCGTCAGCGATAGCCCCTCCGCTCTCGGGGTTGAGGTCGACGGCCACCACCGTCGCGCCCTCGGCGGCGAACCGTCGCGACGTGGCCAGTCCGAGTCCGCTGCCCGCTCCGGTTACCACGGCCACACGGCCGGCAAGACGCTGCATGAGAACTCCTTCTTCAGGTGGGATCGATCCGGGTCAGTCGCTGGTGTCGATGAACACGTTCTTGGTCTCGGTGAAAGCGTCGAGCGCATCGGGGCCGAGCTCGCGCCCAATTCCCGATGCCTTGAGCCCGCCGAACGGGGTCCAGTAGCGCACCGCTGAGTTGGAGTTGACCGACAGGTTGCCCGCCTCGATGCCGCGGGAGACCCGCAGCGCGCGACCGATGTCACGCGTCCAGATCGACCCTGACAGCCCGTAGGGGCTGTCGTTGGCCAGGCGAATGGCATCGTTCTCGTCGTCAAAGGGCAGCACGACGACCACCGGTCCGAAGATCTCCTCCTGAAACGCGCGGTCGGTCGACGACGCCACCCCGATCACGGTGGGCGGGAACCAGTAGCCGGGCCCCTCGGGCGCCGAGCCCCGGAACAGCACGTTCGCGTCGTCGGGAACATACGACTGCACCCGAGCGAGCTGAGCCGCCGAGATGAGCGGGCCCATGTCGACGTCGGAGGTGGCGGGATCGCCCACCCGCACGGCCGCAACCGCCGGCTCGAGCAGTGTCAGGAAGTGGTCGTACACCGACCGCTGCACGAGAATGCGCGAGCGCGCGCAGCAGTCTTGGCCAGCGTTGTCGAACACTCCATTCGGCGCCGAGGCCGCAGCCTTCTCGAGGTCGGAGTCGGCGAAAATCACGTTGGCGCTCTTACCACCCAACTCGAGGGTGAGGTTCTTCACCTGCGGCGCGCAGCGCGCCATGATCTCGGTGCCCACCCGCGACGAGCCCGTGAACACCACTTTGCGCACCAGCGGATGGTCAACCAGAGCCGTACCCACCACGGGTCCTGCGCCTGGCAGCACGATGAACACGTCCTCGGGAATTCCGGCCTCGAGCGCGATCTCCGCGAGCCTGATGGCACTCAGGGGTGTGACCTCCGCGGGCTTAAGCACCACGGTGTTGCCGGCAGCCAGCGCCGGGGCAAAGCCCCAGACAGCGATCGGCATCGGGAAGTTCCAGGGCACGATGATGCCCACCACACCGAGCGGCTCCTTGAACGTGATGTCGACGCCGTTGGGAACCGGGATCTGCTTGCCGAACAGCCGCTCGGGAGCTGCGCTGTAGTAGTTCAGCACGTCGCGTACGTTTCCAGCCTCCCAGCGCGCGTTTCCTGAGGTGTGACCGGCGTTCTCAATATCGATCTGGGCGAGCGCCTCGAGGTTCTGGTCAACCAGCGCCGCGAACGACCGCAGCAGTCGGGCCCGCTCGGAGGGCGCAACCCGTCGCCACGACTCGAAGGCCCGGTGGGCGCGCCGCACGGCGGCATCGGCCTCCTCGGCGGTGGCCAGCGGAACCTGGGCGATCACCTGCGCGGTGGCGGGATTGATGACGTCGAACACGGTCATTCGGCTGAGCCTCTCAGTGCGGGTGGGTGTGCGGTGATGGAGTCGGAACTGGCTACAGGCGCTCGAAGCTGCGGTACAGCTCCCAGTCGGTGACCGCCGCGTTGAAGGCCTCGAGCTCGACGCGCGCCATGTTGGCATAGTGGTTCTGCACGCCTGCCCCGAAGGTGTCGCGAACCCAGTCACTCGCCTGCCACAGTTCGAGGGCGTCGCGCAGGGTCGACGGGATGCGGATGGCGTCGGACTCGTAGGCATTACCCGTCTCGATGGGCCCCAGTTCGAGGCCACGGTCGATGCCATCAAGGCCGGCGGCGATCATGCCGGCCACGGCGAGGTAGGGGTTGACGTCGCCGCCAGGCACTCGGTTCTCGAGACGCAGCGACTGGCCGTGACCCACGAGTCTGAACCCGCACGTGCGGTTGTCTCGACCCCAGGCGGCCGCGGTGGGGGCAAACGAGCCCGCTGCGAAGCGCTTGTACGAGTTGATGTTGGGAGCGAAGAAGAGGGCGAGCTCGGCGAAGTGCGCGATCTGACCGGCGATGAATGCGCGCCCAAGGTCTGAGAGTCCCTGCTCGTCGGAGTCGTCAGCCATCACCATCGACCCGTCGGCACCGCGGAACGATAGGTGGATGTGGCATGAGTTACCCTCGCGCTGGTTGAACTTGGCCATGAAGGTGAGGGCGTTGCCCCGCTGGGCCGCGATCTCCTTGGCGCCGGTCTTGTAGATCACGTGGTTGTCACAGCTGGCATGCGCGACGTCGTACTTGAAGGCGATCTCATGCTGGCCGAGGTTGCACTCGCCCTTCACCGATTCAACGGTCATGCCCGCACCGGCCATGCCCATGCGGATCTCGCGCAGCAGCGGCTCGACGCGCGAGGTTCCGAGAATCGAGTAGTCGACGTTGTAGAGATTCGCGGGCGTGAGGTCGCGATAGGCGCCCCGCCACGCGTCCTCGTACGAGTCTTCGAACACGATGAACTCAAGCTCGGTACCCACGAGCGCCACCATGCCGCGTTCGGCCAGGCGCGCTTCCTGCGCCTCGAGGATCTGCCGGGGCGATTCGGCTACTGAGGTGCCGTCGAGCCACCGAACGTCGGCGAGCACCAGAGCGGTTCCCTCGTGCCACGGAACCCGTCGCAGGGTCGAGAAGTCGGGAGCCATCACGAAGTCGCCGTAGCCGGTATCCCACGACGAGATGGCGTAGCCCTCGACCGTCTTCATGTCGACGTCGATGGCGAGCAGGTAGTTGCAGCCCTCGGTGCCGTGCGCCATGACCTCGTCGACGAAGTGCTCGCCGTGGATGCGCTTGCCCTGGAGCCGGCCCTGCATATCGGTGATCGCCACGATGACGGTGTCGATGACACCGCTCTCGACGTCGGCGCGCAACTCCTCGACCGTCATCATTCCGCGCTTCGCCATGACCCACTCCTGTCGCACTGCTTGCGGGGGCATCCACCCCCTAGGCGACGCTACTACCCCTCCCCCGTAACCGCGGGGATACCCTGCCCCCCATGGATGACATCGATCGGCTGCTCGACCGCGTGGCGGTCCTGCGCGGTCGGACGGCCGTGAGCGGCCCTTCCGGAGGCCCCACACACGTAGCGCGCCCTACGACCCTGCGGGTGAACGCATCAGGCGGTAACCGGCGTGAGGTCGTGCCACAGGGCAGCGACCTCCCCTGGAAGCTCCATCTGCGGCACATGCCCGCAGTCACTGAGCACCGCCACCCGCGCGTTGGGGAAAGCCTTGG
>WLOZ01000183.1 GCA_009699025.1 Actinomycetota bacterium | reverse complement strand
GAGAGTTCGACCGTGTAGGTGCGGATGCCGACCGGTACGGGGTAAGCCGGGTCGGCCGGATCCCACTCCACCATGAGCGAGGTCACGCCTGGCGTCACTGTGGGAGCGGGAGCGGGGGAGAGGGTATCGGCTGAGGCTGGAGCAACCAGGCCTGCTGACGTGGAGACGACCAGCGCCGCTGCACCCACCCAGACCATGCGCGAGCGCCACGCCATCCGGGCACGCTTACCTGTCAACAACGAAGTCCCGTTCCTCTCATTGACGAGCGCCCTCTGAGCCCGTATTCCGCATACATCTTTACGATACGCCAGCGATCACAGCCAGCACCAAGAGTCTGACGCAATGCCGCAGTGATTGGTTCCGGGTGTCCCCGGCCGCTCTGCGCGACGATGTCGTCTGCGACCCATCGGAGGCCTCACAGGCAGTCGCGCCACAATGAGGGGGTGAGCGAACCCTCAGCAGTGACCATCACGAACTCGGTCGACGCGGCCGTCGTCGGCCTGCTCGCGGGGGCGCTCGTCGCCTTCGCCACCGAGACCGTGTACGGGCTAGGAGCGCTGGCCACCGACGAGTCGGCCGTGGCGCGCGTGTTCAAGGTGAAGGGCAGGCCCACGGGCCATCCGCTCATCGTGCACCTGCCCGATCGAGGCCAACTCGACCGGTGGAGCCGCGACTATCCAGCCTGGGCTCTCGCCCTCGCCGAGTCGCTGTGGCCAGGTCCCCTCACCCTCGTGGTGCCTCGATCCAGCCTGGCGAGCGATGCCCTCACCGGAGGTCAGGCCACGGTGGGGCTAAGGGTTCCTTCGCACCCCATGGCCCTCGACCTGCTCAGAGCGGTAGGCACAGCAGTCGCGGCGCCCAGCGCCAACCGCTTCGGCGGGGTGTCACCCACCACCGCGCAGCACGTGGTCGACGACCTGGGCCCGTATTTGGATCCGACGCGCGACCTCGTGCTCGACGGCGGCCCCTGCGACGTGGGGGTCGAGTCGACCATCGTGCTGGCCATTGACGACGTTCCTCGGCTGCTGCGACCCGGCGCAATCTCCGAGCAGGCCATCGCCGACATCACCGGCCGTGCGGTAGGGGTTGCCGACTCGTCGGTGCGTGCCCCCGGCACCCTGCCGTCGCACTACTCGCCGCACGCGACGGTCATTCCCTGCACCGCCGATGAGCTGGCACGGGTGACAGGGTTCACGCCGGAGACAGCCGGGCTCATCGCCGAGGCGCATATCGCCACGCCCCCCACCCTGCGTCGGCTCGCGTCGCCGGTCGGTGTCGACAACTACGCCCGCGAGCTGTACGCGGCGCTGAGGGCGGCCGACCGAGCGGGCCTGAGCCATGTCGTGGCAGTACCACCGGAGGGCAACCACGGGCTGTCGGCCGCGATTCGCGACCGGCTCATACGCGCGGCCCACTCGTCCTAGGCGCTCGCCCCTGACCACTGTCGGTGATGGTCGATGTCCCACGGGCCGCCTTCGGGCACCGGGCCTGCGCCCGGAATACCCACCTGCGCGCGCGCCTCGGGCAACGGCAGGTGCAGCAGCGACTGCCAGTTCCACTCTCGGCTCGAGAGGTCGACCACCGTCTGGGCGCCGCGCTCGGCCGCCACGGCCATGGCGTGCGGGTCAAGGTTGGTGCGAGCGGGGTTAAAGACTCCGAGCTTGATGCCCTGGTGGAACTGAAGCATGTTGAACGCCAGGAACTCCGCACCTCCGGTTCTGGCGTTGGCCGCGGTGAAAGCGGCGAGGTAGACCTCGTCCTCAGGACTCGCGTCGTAGGCGGCGAGAACGTGGTGCACGTCGTGACTTCCCAGAACCTCGAGCGGCATCGTTCCCGGACTGCCGGGCACGTTGAACCCAGTGTCGGAGTAGTAGCGAGCCAGCTCGCGGCCCACCGAGCCATCGGGGGCGGTGTCGAGCAGCCGGCGCACTCGATCGACCTGCTCCGGCGGAGTGGCCACCGCGCGCTCGCCGCGCCCGAGGCGGGCGGCAACTACGTGCGCTGGCACGCCGGTCTTCCACGACAGGAACCGACGGAACAGGTCGGCCTCGGCCAGCTGGGCGTGCGATCCGACCGTTGCCTCAACCTCCCGAACCGTGAGGTTGTCAGCCCCCAGTCCCTGTGCGACCCAGCGCGCGGCATGCAGTCCCGATTCGTCAGGATTGAGCGGCATGAGAGCGACCATCATGGCGCAGTGAGCGGCATCACGTCGCTGGGCCGGATCGGGAAGCGCACTGACCAACTCGGCCATGAGCGAGTCGTTGGTCCACGTGGCATCGGGGGCGAGGACGTCGGCAAGGTCGAGCGCTTCCATACCCGAGTGCGCCAGCCCCACGACCTCGGCAATCGAGCGGACGAGATCGGCCTCCTCCCCCACGAAGGGTCGGGTTTCAAGGGCCGTGGCGACGGCCCGCATCCCAAGAATCATGGCGCGCCGGGCAGAGGGCGGCCCCGTGATAAGAAGCGGCACCCGCTGATCGTAACGCCCGTGGCCGCGCGATACTTTTCCCATGCCACACTTGCGCACCGTTGAGGACTACGGCCTCGCCTTTCGCCTGATGGAGCCCATCGGGCTTGAGGGCTACATCGACGGGGGTGCCGGCCGAGGCGTGACCCTCGAGCGGAATACCGCAGCCTGGGACCACATCGAGGTGCGACCGCGCGTGTTGGCCGGCCCCGCTCAGGTGAACCTCGCCACCACGGTCATCGGAACCACCGATGCCGTGCCATTCATGGTGGCTCCTATGGGCTTCCAGCGCTACGTCAAATCCGACGGCGGCGTGGTGATCCCGCGTGCCGCTGCGGCCGCGGGTGTGCGCTACTGCCACTCCACGTTCGCCTCGAGCGGCTTTTCCGACCTCGCCGGCATCGCCGGACTTCGCTGGTGGTTCCAGCTGTACGCACTCAAGGACTGGGGACTCAACCGAACCATGGTGCAGTTGGCCGTCGAGGCCGGCGCCGAGGCAGTGATCCTCACCGTCGACCTCGCCGCCCTCGGGGTGCGCGAGCGCGACGTGCACACCGGCTTCAGCCTCCGTGGTAACGCGCACGTGCCGTGTGTCGAGGAGGCAGGCGCGACCGATCCGCGACTGGCACCCACCTGGGCGTCGCTCGACCACGACCTCTCGTGGTCGAGCCTGGCCGAGCTCGTCGGCTTCTCCCCCGTGCCCGTCATCGTGAAGGGCATCCTGCGGCCCGACGACGCCGCGAGCGCCATCGACCACGGCGCCAGCGCGGTCGTGGTGTCAAATCACGGGGGCCGGCAGCTCGACACGAGCGTGCCCACCGCGGTAGTCCTCGCCGACATCGTCGACCGCGTCGACGGCCGCGGCTCGGTGATCGTCGACAGCGGCCTCCGGTCTGGGCTCGACGTGGCCAAGGCCCTGGCGCTAGGCGCCGACTCGACCATGATTGGCCGCCCGATCATGTGGGGTCTCGGAGTCGCTGGTGAGGAGGGCGTCGGACAGGTTTTGCGCCTGTTCCAGGAAGACGTCGAGCGCTCGATCATCCTGATGGGAGCGCGCTCCACGTCCGAACTCAACCGCGAGTTCGTGACTCAGCGCCACTGAGCGCTCAGGCGGACACTTCGCCCTCGCGTCGCTCCGGGGCGAAGTGCGGGGCCAGCACGGCAGCTGCCAGCAGCAGCGGCACGAGCACCGCGAACGCCCACCGCAGCGACGACGCCTCGGCGACGAGTCCGACGAGCGGGGCACCAAGCACGAAGCCGGCGTAATTGAAGACGTTGACCCGTGAGACCGCCACCCCGGTGCCGCCGGGGTCGTGCGACGCCGCGGCGCTGAAGGCCAGCGGAATGACCGGCGCGATGCCCACTCCGAGAACCGCAAACCCCAGCAGGCCCAGCGCCGGGGTGGGCGCGAGGGCCACCATCACTGCGGCAGCCGCCGCCAGCAGTGCGCCCGCGCGTACGAGGGGCACCGGCCCGCGGCGCATCACGCCGCGGTCGACGACCACGCGCGCCACCAGCGTGGTGAGCGCGTACACGAGGTAGGCGAGTGCTGCGACTGACTCGGTCGATCCGAGACCGTCGGCGAGGTACACCGCACTCCAGTTCGACGCCGCCGAATCGGCGATGTACACGCAGGTGAGCGCGAGTCCGATCAGCACGATAGGTCGCCACGGCACGCGCACCGGCGCCGCGGCCGGATGCTCGGGCGAGGCCTCGTCGACGGTGCCGTCGGGCTCGACCAGACCCTTGAGCAGGCTCGGCCCGGCGATCAACTGCGCTGCCACCACCACGATGGCGATGCCCGAAAAGAAGAACCCGAGCGAGAGGGTCGAGTCGGCGGCCAGCACCGACAGTCCCGCCCCCACGATTCCGGCGAGGCTGAAGACCGCGTAGAACGAGGCCATCACGCTGCGTCCGTACCTGGCTTGAACGCCGACCCCGTGGGTATTCATCGCGGCATCCACCGAGCCGAGCCCGAGCCCCACGACGACGAGCGCCACCACCAGAGCGGGAATCGACTGGCAGAAGCCCACCGCCGCGATTGCCAGCGGAACAACCGGCCCCATCACCCGCAGCACCGACGAGGCACCGATGCGGGCGGCCACGGCTCCGGCCGCCACACTGCCCACCCCGGCAACGAGGGGCACGATGGCGAGCAGCAGGGCCAGTGACGCCTCGCTGAGCCCGAACCTGTCCTTCAGCGCGGGGATGCGGGTGACCAGCGCCGCGAAACACACCCCCTGCACCGCATACGCCACCGCTCCGGCCACCCGGGCTCGACGATCGGCCGAGGTGGGGAGGTGAGTGCTAGTGGCGGGGCCAGGGGCGCTCATGTGCCCACTCTGCCCTGCTCGCCGGGCGTGCGAGCGCCAAATGAGCACCCCTGCACAAACCCCTACGCCAGTTCGGACTAGGGGTAGGTGAGTCCGAACTGGCGTAGGGGTGCAGCAGTGTCTGAGTCAGTGGTGGTTGGCGGGCCGGTGCGGCCAGTGGCGGGAACGGTGCCGGTGCGGGGCCACGTGAGTGTGCGGGTGACCGGCGGGAAGGTCAGCCGCCCACGAGTAGCAGCCATGGCCCTCGGTGATCAG
>WLOZ01000182.1 GCA_009699025.1 Actinomycetota bacterium | reverse complement strand
TCGCCGGGGTTGAGAGTAATAGTGGTGATGACCTTGCCCGCGGGCGTGGCCTTGGGGTTAGCGCCGAGGCCACTGAGCACACCGGTGCTGGTGCCCGTGGTTGCCGTGGTGATCGTGAAGGTCGTGGTGGTGGGCACAGTCTTCACCGTGAAGGTTCCCCTGTACAGGGCGTCGAGAGTGCCGCCCAGCCCGGACAGCGCGACGGTATCGCCGACCGACAGCGAGTGCGCTGTGGCGGTTGTGACCTTGATGTCGTTCGAGCCGGTGGTGCTAGTGAGGGAGCTGATGACCAGAGCCGTGTAGGTGGGACCATTGCACCACGAGCCGCCGACGTCGATGCAGGTTCGGCTGGCAGTGACCACCGCTGCAGTGGCGATTGCGACCTTGCTGTACGCCAAGCCGATGGTGCCGCTGAAGGCCACCGTGGGCGCTGTCGTCAGAGTACACGTGAAGGAGGTGCCTGCGGCAGCGATCAAGCAGTCATTGGCGTTGAGGTCGGCGTCTCCGGTGGAGTCGAGCTGAACGGTTCCGCTTAGGGAGGTCGCCGCCGTGACGGCGACGGTCTTGACGGGCGAGGTGGTGTCGAGCAGCAGCACGTTGGCAGCGGTGGGGGTGGACGCACTCACCGACGAGTCGGACTGAACCACGCACGTAAAGCCCTGCTTATTCGGGGTCGCCGTCGGGCTTGCACCCATGGGCGAGACGCCCTTGCTGTACGTGGTTCCGGTGCCGGTCGTGCCGGTGGTGACCACGAACGTGGTGGTCGAGGGCGTGGACTTGATCGTGTACGACGCCTTGTAGAGCGTGTCGAGGGTGCCACCGAGGCCTGAGAGATCGATCGTGTCACCTGCCGCGAGCCCGTGGGCAGTCGCCGTGGTTACGGTGATGTCTTTCGACGCGTTAGTGGCCACGATGGTGTTGATCACGAGCGCCGTGTTGCTGGTCGTCAGGCTCGACACCAGGCACGTCGAGCCGTCTACGACACTGTCTCCGGTGCCAACGAAGTCAATACGGTGGCCGACGGCTCCGGCGGTGCCGAGTGTTCCTCCGATGGATCCGGTCACGGCCGTGGTCGAGTAGGTGAGCGTGGCTGATCCGGCACCGCTGGCCGACGTGCTCTGCGAGAGGGTCACAGCGGTCATAGGTGCTGTGCCCGTGGTGGAACTCACGTACGTGCCAGACGTGACGTTGAGTCCGGTGACGTAGGCGTAGGTGGTGATCGCGGGGTTGGTGCCCGAGTAGAAGGTCGCGGTGGCGGCGGTGGTGCTCGACGCCGAGGCGTTCTTGTCGAGCACCAGTTTGGTGCCCCCGCTGAAGGTGAGGGAGGCCCCGGTTGAGTTGGCCGTGGTGGGCGCAGGCGAGATCGTGAAGGACTTGATGTCGGCAGCCATGGCGGTGACCGTGTAGGTGGTGCCGGCGGTGAGGAAGCAGGGGGCGGTTGTGCAGGTGACCGTCGAACCGATGGCGATATTGGCGTCGAGAGTAGCTGTCCCCGTCGCGGAGATCTTCCCGTTGCTAGCGCTTGCATCAGTCTTGAGCGTTTGGCTGGCAGACCACGTGGTGACACTGCTCACCTTGGTGCCAGCTGGAATGTTGGTGCCCGTGATGTACTGCCCAGCCGTGGGGGTGAACGACCCGAGCGTTACCGCCACGTTGGGACTCGCGTTCGTGGTGCGCGTGATGCTGGCCGTGCCGAGGGAGAGACTCACTGCGGTGCTGCTGTTGCTCGTGGTTCCTGTGGCGGTGACCGCCGAGGTTGCTGCCACAGAGAGTGACGTTGGCACCTGGCCCACCTTGACGCTCGAAAGCGCGACTCCGGCGCCTCTGATGGGAGTCACGGTGAGGGCGCCAGCTCCGGTGGCCGGCACGTAGCCGTTGGCCACGGTGAACGACGAGGAGCCGACCGTGAGGGTGTCTCCGGGGATGAACCCGGCACGCTCTGACACGCTCAGAGTTGTTGCGAGGCTCGTCGACGCTGCCGACAGGGCTCCGGTCTGCTGGGCGCACAGCGCGGTGCCAGCACCCAACTTCTGGAGGAAGGTCGAGACCTGGGTGGCGTCAGCCCCCAGGGTGGTCGCCGTGCCGGGAGTGTCGTCGTACACGCCGGGGTTGAGCGTCGCCGTGCCTGAGGTCGTGCACGAGGTCGCGCCCGAACCCGACGACGTCGACGACGCGAGGTCGACGAGGGAGGCGCCCGCGGAAATCGTCGACGTGGGTAGTGCCGACGGTGTGGTGAGGTCATTCGTGAGGTCGACCGCCGAGTTTGCGCAGTCGGCCAGACTCGTGGTGGTAGCGACGGGACTGCCGGATGCCGTGAGGGTGGCGGTGCTGGCGGCCGTGACGGTAGACACCATGGTGAAGGTGGTGGTGCTGGGCACCGTGGCGACTGCGCCGCCCGTGCCGTCGTAGGCGGCGAGGGAGCCGGTGAGTGAGGTGAGGGTCACCGGGCTTCCGACGCCAAGATTGTGCGCGGCCGACGTGGTCACAGTGATTGTCGCTGTGCCGCTGGTGGTTTTGATACTGGAAATGGCCGCTGATCGTGTGCCTCCGCCCTCAGCCCAGATGAGTCGAGAGTACGTGGGCACGCATGCTGCGGTGCTGACCGTGCCGTCGCCGGGCAGGGCGTCGTAGGCGTAGAGGGCCGGGCATGCGACGCTGCCCGTGGTCAGCGACTGAAACTGCGTGGTCGACGTGGCCTGAGGGCACGTGCTGAGTGCCGCGGTTGCGCACCCGGTATCAGAGAAGAGCTTGATGCCGGTCTTCGCGGCCACCGATCCCTGCGTGTAGTAGTTGCCGCTACCGCACAGATACATCTGCTCCTGCAGGGCGAGGCCGCTGGTGATGTCGGGCTGGCTGTTGGTGGGGATCAGGATTGAGTCGGTCACATTGGCGTTGTAAGGGGTGCAGAACACCCGCAGTTTGGGGGTGGCACTGCCCAGCGGGTAGTCGATGTAGCTTGCCCCTCGGGTGCCGTCGGCCGACACCGAGAAGCACTTGCCCTTCGACTGCTTGGGGTCGGCCGCGTTACTGCTCTTGGTGGCAGCAGCCGCCAGCAGCAGCGACTGCTGAGTGAGGGCACGACCGTCGGTGTCGCCCGACTGCTGTGCGGCGCTGAGGGCGCGGTTACTCAGGAAGCCCCCGTTCAGGGCGCTCGTGAGACTGCCCACCGCGAGGGCGAGCACCGACACGGCGACCAGCACGAATACCAGTGACGCACCCAGGTCGCCACTGCGTGTGGCACGGTCAACTCGGCGCATCATCGCAGGGCTCCGTACAGGGTCATGGTCCGTGCGGCGTCGACGGGCACAGAGCCTGAGGTCGCGGTTGACCTCACGGTGACCGTAAGTACAACCCTGCTCGGCATGGTGGCTGCGCTGCACACCGTCGCCGCTGCGAACCAGGGGGATGCGGTCAACTGTGCCTGACACGTGATGCTCGTGCCCGTCACCGAGTCGGCGAGGGTGGTGGTGTTCACCACCCTGGTTCCGTTGCACTCGTAGCGCATGAACGCCCCCTTGCCATTCACCCCGTACCAGACGTTCTGGTCGGAGGCTGCGGTACCGGTGGTACGAACGTTACCGGTTTTCATGGTAGCCACCGGCGTGCCCGTGCCGCACGGAGCGGTCAGTGAGCTGCCGCTGGTGAGCGTGCTCGCATTGCTCACATCCTGGGGAAACACGAACCCAATCAGCGAGGTGTCCTTCGCCCTGCTGACGCGGTCCTGCGAGTTGCTCAGCACGCGAAGGGTCGACGCAAGGGTGAATCCCAGGGTGCCCATCAGCAGCACCATGATCGTGACCGCGACGAGGAGTTCGGGCAGGGTGAAGCCCTCGTCGCTGACAGGCTGGGGAATCGGTGTGCTCACGAGATCGCCTGGTAGACGTAGGCAGTGAGGGTGGTCGCGAAGGTGGAAGATGACCTCGTGACCGAGCCGTCGGCCTGCTGAATCGACATGGTGGCCGCTGACTGCACGGGCAGTGTCACCGCGATGGCGGTGGCGATTTCTCCGGTGCTCGAATTGGGGTGGGAGCCCAGTGAGGCGCAGGGGTACGTGGCAGACACCGTGGCCCCATTGGCATCGGCCGAAATCACGACGAGCGAGTAGGTGGGCGCCGAGGGCTGGGTCACCATGGAACTGCTCGACGTGTAGGCGCTGGCCACGATGCTGCCGAGGGGGGTGAGGATGGCCGTGTTGCAGGCGCCGCTTGCGACGAGGGGCGTGCTCTTCGGAATCTGGTAGGCGCTGACGGCCTCGAAGACGGCTCGACCGGCCACCTGCGAGTTTGACTGGGCCCGCAGCAGGGTGGTGAGTGAACCGCTCAGCATTACCGCGCCGATGAGAGTGAGGAGAACGGTGCCCACGATGACGATCGACACCAGACTCTCGACCAGCGTCTCTCCCGAATCGTCACGCCAGCGCGAGGTCGCGCCCCTGACGCTCACTGCGCGCTTCCCTGCTGGAAGATGCCGTACATCGCGCTGACGAGTGCCACCGCCACGAAGCCCACCACAAGGCCCACGACCAGTACCACTGCGGGCTCGATCAGCGTGGTGACCTTCTTGATCTTGTGGTCGAGTTCGCGCTCATAGAAGGTGGCAGCCACCTCCATTTGGTCCTCGAGGGTTCCGGTCGCCTCCCCGACGCGGATCATCTGCACCACGGTGCTGGGAAACACCCCGGTGGCGGCGAGCGGGCCCGACAGGCCCCCGCCCTCGACCATGCCCTGCTGGGCCTCGAGCAGCGCATCGCGGAAGACCACGTTATTCATCGTCTCGGACGTGACGCGCATGGCCGTGGTGAGCGGCACTCCTGCGTTCGCGAGGGAGGCCATCAGGCGACAGAAGCGCTCGGTGAGCACGAGGTTGTACAGCGGGCCGAGAACCGGCAGCCGCAGCCGCACCCGGTCGAAGAAGGGCTTGCCCACACCTCGCCGGATCAGCACCCACGAGATCACACCGACCACGATCGTGAGCACCATCAGCAGCAGGCCCCAGCGGGTGATGAACTGCGTGATCGCCAGCAGTATTCGGGTGGTGAGCGGAAGCTCGATCGACAGCG
>WLOZ01000181.1 GCA_009699025.1 Actinomycetota bacterium | reverse complement strand
GGCGCGAAAGAGCGGCTCGAGGTCACCTGGGTCGTCGGTGAAGGCCTCGCGGGCCGAGCGGATCGAGTCGATGATCGACCCGCCCGCCTCGCCCAGTGAGCCGCCCTCGTCGGCCATCTGCTCCATCGAGCGGGTGTGGGCCATCAGCCCGAGGAAGAACGAGACGTCGAGGCGACGCTCGGCACGGTGGAAGGCCCGATCTCGAAGTTCGGGGTAGGGGACATTCTCCAGGGTGGGGTCGGTCATGCGCCGACTCTAGCCGGGCACCGGTCCGCCGGTGCCGAGGCCGGGGTCGTCGGGCGGCTCAGGCACCCGGCACAGCCGCTCAAGCCACAGCGCCACCACCACCACGGCCACCGATGCCACCACCGAGAAGGTGCAGGAGACCACACGGTCGCGACCGGACTCCTGCGCGAATCGCGACACGAATGACAGCCCGATTCCGAGGTAGACGCCTCCGGCGAGCGCTCCGGTGCGCGAGGCCGCCATCGCCAGTGCCGCGGTGCGCGCCGCCACGATGGCCTCCAGCGGCCGGGCTCCCTCATGATGCTTGAGGCGAGGTCGCACCAGCAGGGCCCAGATGAGCAGGGCGGCGGCCAGCAGGGCCAGCGCGGCGCCCGTGGTCCAGGGAACCGGCAGGTACCGCCCGGTGACGGTCTCCCAGAGCAGTGACAGCCCCCAGCCCACCGCGCAGGCAAGCACCGCGAGCGCTGCCAGCAGCGTGCCCTTCGTGGGCCTCATAGCGACTCCTGGTCGAGCAATCGCACATCGTCGCGCTCGACCGCAGGGAGGTCTTCTAATCGTTTCGCAACCGTGCCCCACGCACCCAGCGCGGCATCGGGGTCGACCTCCGACCACGGCACGAGCACGAAGGCGCGCTGGTGGGCCCTCGGGTGTGGCAGCACGATGCGCGGGTCAGCCGACTCGAGCTCGCCCAGTGCCAGCACGTCGACATCGAGGGTGCGCGGCCCCCAGTGCACCTCACGCACGCGCCCATACCGCTGCTCGAGCGCCATGGCCATGGCCAGCAGCTCGTCGGGACCTATTTCGGTGTCGGCCACGACCACGGCGTTGACGAAGTCGGGCTGGTCAACACCACCCACCGGGCTGGTGCGGTAGAGGCTTGACGCACGGGGGTTCACCAGAGCGGGATCATCCGACAGCGCGACGATGGCGGCAGTAACGGTGCCTCGAGCGTCACCAAGGTTGGCGCCGAGCCCGAGGGCGACGCGGCGGGTCATGCCGAGTCGGTTCCCGCCTGGGTGCGAACAATGCTCACGCTGATGTCGGCGAAGGTGACCTCCACCGGCGCCGACGGCTTGTGCACCGTAACCTCGACCCGCCCCACCCGCGTATCGGTGAGGCAGGCCGCAGCGATGTGGGCGGCCAGGGTCTCGATTAGGTCGGCGGGATCTCCGGTGATCAGTGCGTGCACCTGGTCGGCCACGTCGGCGTAGTTGATGGTGTGGGCGAGGTCGTCGGTCTCAGCAGCGAGGTGTGTATCAACGTGCAGCACGACGTCGACCACGAACTCCTGGCCGTCGCGCCGCTCGTGCTCGAGCACACCGTGATAGCCGAAGGCCCGCAGCCCGGTGAGCGCGATGCGATCAGGAGGCGCGCTCATCGCTGGCCGCCCGAGCGGGCTGTCCGCCAGGCCGCGCCCACGCGGACAGCGTCAGCCGAACCACGCACGTCGTGCACTCGAACACTCCACACTCCCTCGCTCGCGGCGATGGCCGACACGGCGTGCGTGGCGTCGTCGCGCTGGTCGACGGAGCGCGGACCCCCTGACGCGTCGGCGAGCAGCGCCCCCAGGAATCGTTTGCGCGACGCACCCACCACCACCGGGAGTCCCAGCGGGTTAAGCGCGTCGAGACCGGCCAGCAGCGGCCAGTTGTGGCGCACCTGCTTAGCGAAGCCAAGCCCCGGGTCAAGCACGATGGAACCAAGGTCGACGCCGGCCTCGCACGCGGCATCGACCCGCGCCTTCAGTTCGGCGCTCACCTCCGCGACCACGTCGTCGTAGGTGGCCAGTTCGTCCATGTTGGCGCTGTGGCCGCGCCAGTGCATGATCACGTACGGAACGCCGAGACCGGCCATCACCCCCAGCATCCTCGGGTCGGCCAGACCGCCCGACACGTCGTTGACGATCGAGGCCCCGGCAACAACTGCGGCCTCAGCCACCTCGCTGTGCATCGTGTCGACGCTGACCACGACGTCGTCGGCTACGAGCGCCCGCACCACCGGGATCACCCGCTGCAACTCGTCGTCGACGTCGATCCTGCGCGCCCCGGGGCGCGTGGACTCGCCACCGATGTCGACAATGTCGGCCCCGCCCGACGCCAACTCGAGTCCGTGGGCGATTGCGCTCGACTGGGACTCCCACTGGCCGCCGTCGCTGAACGAGTCAGGCGTCACGTTGAGGACGCCCCACACCAGGGTGCGATCGAGTTCGGCCAGCCGCGTGGGCAGGCCTACCGGGTGCCTCACCGGCCAAGGATCAGCGACATCGCCTCGGCCCGGGTGACCGAGTCGCGGAGTTGCCCCCGCACCGCCGAGGTGAGGGTTCGAGCCCCTGGCTTGCGCACCCCTCGCATCGACATACAGAGGTGCTCGCACTCGATGACCACGATGGCTCCGCGCGGCTGGAGGATCTGCATGAGCGAGTCGGCAACCTGGGTGGTGAGGCGCTCCTGCACCTGCGGCCGCTTGGCGAACACGTCGACCAGCCGGGCCAGCTTGGAGAGTCCGGTGATGCGGCCGTCGGGGCCCGGGATATAGCCCACGTGAGCGACCCCGTGAAAGGGAACGAGGTGATGCTCGCACGTGGAGAACACCTCAATGTCGCGCACCAGCACCAACTCATCGTGGTCGCTGGCGAAGGTGGTGGTGAGCACATCGGCGGCGTCGAGCCGGAGTCCTGCGAACACCTCGGCGTACGCGCGGGCCACGCGCGCAGGAGTTTCGATGAGACCTTCGCGCGTGGGATCTTCGCCCACGGCGATGAGCAGCTCGCGCACCGCGGCCTCTGCGCGTGCATGGTCGAACTCGGCGATCATGCCGGCGACTCTTCCGAGGAGGCAGACGACGTGTCGGTGGCTTCCAGCGCGTGCCCATCCGAGGGCCCAGCACCGTTGCCGTTGCCATTGCCATTGCCGTTGCCATGGGTGAGCGAGTATCGACTCGGCACGAAGGGAACGGGTCCGCGCTCGCTGGGAGCCCGCCGGGCCGAGCCGGTCCAGGCCGGGCGGTGCGGCCGCAGCGAGAGCGGCTCGAAAATGCGCGCCACGTCGTCCTTGTCGAGGGTTTCCCGCTCGAGCAGTTCGACGACCAGGGTGTCGAGCACGTCGCGATTCTCGACGAGAATCTCGTAGGCCTCCTGGTGCGCGGTCTCGATGAGGATGCGCACCTCCTCGTCGATGGCCGCGGCCACCTCCTCGGAGTAATCGCGCTGGTGACCGTAGTCGCGACCGAGAAACACCTCCCCCTCGGCCTTGCCGTATCGCACCGCGCCCAGACGCTCGGTCATGCCGTACTGGGTAACCATCGCGCGAGCGACTGCCGTGGCCTTCTCGATGTCGTTGCTCGCACCGGTGGTGGGGTCGTGGAAGACCATCTCCTCGGCTGCGCGACCACCGAGCATGTAGGCCAGCTGGCCCAGCATCTCGTTGCGCGTGGTGGAGTACTTGTCGGCTTCGGGGAGCACCATCGTGTAGCCGAGCGCACGTCCGCGGGGCAGGATCGTGATCTTGTGCACCGGGTCGTTGTTCGGTAGCGCTGCGGCCACCATGGCGTGCCCACCCTCGTGATAAGCGGTGATGAGCCGCTCCTTTTCATTCATCAGGCGGGTGCGCTTCTGGGGGCCCGCGATGACCCGGTCGATGGCCTCGTCGATGGCGTCCTTGTCGATGAGCTGGTTGCCCGTGCGCGCGGTGAGCAGCGCGGCCTCGTTGAGCACGTTGGCGAGATCGGCGCCGGTGAAGCCTGGCGTTCGTCGGGCGACCGACACGAGGTCGACGTCGGCGGCGAGGGGCTTGCCCGCCGAGTGGACCTTGAGGATCGCCGCCCTGCCGATGAGGTCGGGGCTCTCGACCGCAATCTGGCGGTCAAACCGACCGGGCCGCAGCAGCGCGGGGTCGAGGATGTCGGGGCGGTTGGTTGCCGCGATCAAGATGACGCCGCCCGTGACGTCGAAACCGTCCATTTCGACGAGCATCTGGTTGAGGGTCTGCTCACGCTCGTCGTGACCGCCGCCTAGTCCGGCGCCGCGGTGACGGCCCACGGCGTCGATCTCGTCGATGAAGATGATGGCCGGGGCGTTGGCCTTGGCCTGCTCGAAAAGGTCGCGAACCCGGCTGGCCCCGACTCCGACGAACATTTCGACGAAGTCCGAACCCGAAATGGCGAAGAAGGGGACTCCGGCCTCTCCCGCGACGGCCCGGGCCAGAAGCGTCTTGCCTGTACCGGGCGGACCGTAGAGGAGCACACCCTTCGGAATCTTCGCGCCCACCGCGTGGAACTTGGCTGGGTCCTCGAGGAAATCCTTGATCTCCTCGAGCTCCTCGACCGCCTCATTGGCGCCTGCCACATCGGCGAACGTGGTCTTCGGCATGTCTTTGCTCACGGCCTTAGCCTTGGACTTGCCGAAATTCATGATGCGCGAGCCGCCGCCCTGCATCTGGTTCATGAAGAAGAAGAGCAGGAGTAGCACCAGCGCCACGGGAATCAGCGACAGCAGGATGGACATCAGAATGTTGTCCTGCGGGGCCTGAACGTTGTAGCCGTCTTTGATCTGCCCCTCGTTGACCTTGGACTGCAGCAACTGCTGGAGGGAGAGTCCCTGCCCCGATACGTACTGGGCCTTCTGCTTGGTGCCGTCGGCAAGCGTGAGGGTAATCGTCTGGTCGTTGTCGATGATGAGCGCGGAGGTGACCTGGTTGGCGTTGATGCTCGCGATCGCCTGCGAGGTGTCGACGGCCTTGGGTCCAGACATGCCGGTCATGAGGCTCGTGCCGAGCAGCACGAGGGCCACGGCTGTGATGACCCAGAAGATCGGGCCGCGGAAGAACTT
>WLOZ01000180.1 GCA_009699025.1 Actinomycetota bacterium | reverse complement strand
TGGCGGCGGGTGAGTTCAACACGCACCACCATCGGCGCACTCCTGATGGACCAGTCGGTGTTCGCGGGGGTGGGCAACATCTATCGGGCCGAGGTACTGTTCCGGGCCCGGGTCAACCCCTATCGCGAAGCGCGCGCCGTGACCAGGCGGTCGTTCGAGACGATCTGGGCCGATCTGGTCGACCTGATGCGGCTCGGAGTCACAGCCGGCCGCATCGACACCGTGCGGCCCGAGCATGAGCCCGAGGCCATGGGGCGCGACGCGCGCGACGACCGGCACGGGGGAGAGGTCTACGTATACGGGCGCTCGGGCCTGCCCTGCCTGGTGTGCGGCACGCGCGTGCGTCAGGCTGACCTCCAGGGCAGATCGCTGTACTGGTGCGCGAGGTGCCAGCGCCGCTAGCCGTGCCACGATGGAGAGGTGATCGGATTGCGACTCGTGATTCTTGCGGTGGGCTTCGTCGCGCTCGGCGCCATGGTGGTGTGGGCTGTGAGTGCTCTGCGCTCAATGCGCTCGGGCGGGCCGGCTGTCTCGAGCACGGCCGGACTTCCCTACCTGGCGATCCCTAACCCACTGCCCGAGGCCACGCGTCGCGAGCCGGTGGTGTGCCTCAGCCACAACGACCTCGACCAACCTCCGGTCGTGGGCAACGGTGGGCTCTGGATGAGTCCCACGGACGTGGTGTTCCATTCAGCCGCTGGCACGCTGTCGATGCCGCGGCCCCTGCTGTTCGCGGAGTCCACCACGGAGGTGCCCGACCTGTCGGTGAGCGTTGACCCCTCCGAGCCGGTGCTGTCGATCGGCTGGACCACGCGGGCCGGAATTCCTGCCGTCGCGGCGTTTCGAACGCCGGATGCCACGGGTTGGGCTATCGCCCTGCGATCATGACGGAACGAAGGATGTCGACCGCTCGTCGACCGTATGAAGGCGCACACGGCGCACCCGCATGATCGAACCGGAGGACACATGACCATCAGTTCCAGAACCCGAATCGTTCGCAGCATTGCCCTCTGCGGGGTGGTGGCGCTGACAGTGGTCACTCTGGCCGCCTGCTCTAGCTCCTCGTCGAGCTCATCAACCTCGAGCGCTGCCGCCAGCAGCTCGGGAGTCGGAGGAAATGTGCTGCCGCCCATCATGGTCGAGCCCGGTCAGGACTCTGCAACCGCCAAGGTCGGCGACTTCGTGGTGTTCAAGCAGCCCGACCCCGCGAAGACCAAGATCAGCACCGACAACACTGCGGTGCTGGAGGTTTCGCAGGGTTCAGACGACGGCAGCGCCACGTTCAATCCCGGGGCTAAGGCGCTCTCGCCCGGCACCGCCGTGGTGACCATCGTGGCCGCCGACGGAAGTACCTCGACCGTTACCGTGACCGTCACCGAGTAGCCGCCTTGAACCGACACGTCGCCCGTCCAAACTCAGCGAATTCTTCTGGCTTTGCAACCGACGAGTCCATCGCGTCCGTTCGAAGGTCGGATGGAGACCACAGGCGTGTGATGTCCAAACTTGCGCCAATGGCGCTAATGGTGGCGTTGGCCGGTTGCTCCTTTACGGTCAATTCCCCCGTGGCCGGTACGATTCAGGCGTCCATAGGCGCACCCCCAGCTGACATGCCGAATTCGAGTGCTGAGATCTGCAGTAGTGCCGCCAACTGCCTTCGCGGCTACGAAGCCGGTCGGGGGTACGTGGTGGCCCTCGTAACGGAGAGCAAGGGTGAGGACGCTGCAGACATCTTGGTCAAGGGTGATCCGGAATCGACCTGTAATACCGTCCTAGGATTGCTCGATGCCAGCCACTCGCTGGCCCCGCGCCCAAATCCCGAATTCCCTAACATGTCAGAAGAGTTGCTCAAGGGTGATTGGCTTCTAGGGTGCCGAGGTGCCATCGCCGACGGGGTAGCCGCCGTGACAGGGTCCGCTCCTCCGACCACCCCTGCAATCGGAGGAAATGTGCTACCCCCCGTGATGGTCGAGCCCGGAGCCACCACCGCCACCGCCAAGGTCGGCGACACCATTGTCTTCAAGGTCGATGGCGACCCCGCCAACTCGAAGATCGCCACCGACAACGAGTCGGTCCTACAGTTGACGCAGGGCAGC
Organism: Actinomycetota bacterium; assembly: GCA_009699025.1. The sequence goes on along the minus strand of WLOZ01000180.1, from coordinate 2,980 downwards.
AACGACGGCAGCGCCCAGTTCAACCCAGGTGCCAAGGCTCTCATGGCCGGCAACGCCACTGTCACCGTCACCGACGCCGCCGGCAAGGTTGAGACTGTTGCCGTCACGGTCACCGGCTGATTCCTGGCCTCGTTGGGGTGAAGATGCGTAGGCTTGCTCGTCCTGTGTCAGGATGTTGAACCATGGCACAGGACGAGTCCTATGAGTTGCTAGTCAGCGTCGCTGAAGATGCGACCAAACCGGCTGCCGAGCGGCTTGCCGCGTGGGATGACGTGTGGGGCTGGCTGCTGCTGAGTAACCAACTCGAGCGTGCGCTGGCCCTCGCGGGCACCATGCGTGATGTCGCCGAGGAATCGGGCGATCTGGCGGCCGCGGTGATGGCCGATGTGGTGGCTGCCGATGTCATCGCACTGCTTCCCGGACCCAAAGCAGAAGCAATGCGCTTGGCTGATGAGGGCATGATTGAGGCTCAGGGTTTTGGCCTTCCTCACATTGCTGCGCGCGCGCAGGTGGTGCTGGGTTACGCATTCGGCACTGTCGGCTCGTTTCACTCGGGCATTGAGCACCTGCTCTCCGCCAAGCAGTCTCTCCGCGAACTTGGTGACAAGAGGATGCTGGCGTGGGCCGATCTTCGGTTGGCACGGGTGCTGTTTTGGGCCGAAGAGCCTGAGGGCGCCGCTCGCACCTCCGAGCGTGTGATTCGCTGGAGCCGAAGCGAGGGCGAAACGGCGCTGTTGTGCGGAGCCCTCGTCGAACTCGGTGAGTCGTTCAACGTGATGGGTCGGTCGGTCGAGGCGCGGCATTCGGTCGAGGAGGCTCTGCTGCTCGCTCAACGCCATGGATACGGGTTGTTCGAGGGTGAAGCGCTGGTATGTCTGGGCGATTGCTTGCGTGCCGAAGGCCGCCCGCCTGAGGCGCTCGCGTGTTACACGGAAGCCCTTGACCTCTTTGGTCATTTCCCGAGCCTGCTGTTTCGGCTGGGTAGCGTTCACCATGCCTTGGGCGAGGTCGATACCGCACGGGCCGAACTTGATCGGGCAGTGGCGCTCTCGGTTGCCGAGGGATATGCCGATATCGAGTTCCGAGCTCGCGATCTGCTCGCCTCGATTGAAGAGGAAAGCGGTGATTTGCCGGCGGCTCTCGAGCAAACCCGACTTGCTCGTGATGCCGAGCGTGGTCATCGCACGTCGACCTTTGATCGGCGAGTGTCTGAACTTCTCGCCGGTTTCGAAGTCCAGCGCATGGCGCGCGAGGCCGCGACCGAGAGAGACCGCCGGGCAGAGCTCGAGTTGCAGGCGCTGACCGATCCGCTGACCGGTCTGCTCAACCGCCGGGGTTTCGACGCAGCGGTCAGCGGAGTAGGTGCCGACACTTACTCCCTGTTGATGCTCGACTTGAACAAGTTCAAGCCCATCAACGATCAGTACGGACATCCGGTGGGCGATGAGGTACTCAAGCGCGCGGGCCAAGCGTTGGTGGCCTCCTGCCCTGAGTCAGCGCTGATTGCGCGAGTCGGTGGCGACGAGTTTGCCGTTGTGTTGCCTGGAGCCGAGGCAGAGCAGGCGCGCGGGGTCGCCGAAGACATCGTGCAGGCACTTGCGGCCATCGACTTGGCTGACCTGGCTCCCGGCCATGCGGTAGGAGTCAGTGTCGGGTGCTCGCATCGCCGTACCGACGATGACGACGTGGCCACGCTCATGCAGCTGGCCGATCGGGCGCTTTACCGGGCCAAGTCTGAGGGCTACGGGCGGTTCTGTTCCGACCATCTCGACGTGTAGTTCCATCGCCGCGCGTGCTCCCATGCCGCGCGTGCTCCCATGCCGCGTGTGAACCCACCGTCCTCTCCATTCCGGGGATTCTTTGGTCAATCGGTGACCGTCTGGGGATTCTTTGGTCAATCGGTGCCCTTGGAAGGGGGAAGGGAGTGGGCGAAGTGGGAACGGCGGTGGGAGAAGGGGGGACGGTGGTGGGGGAAGTGGGAACGGTGCTGGTGGGGGAGCGCCGTCAGGCGATTGCCTGGAAATGACGTTCTCGAGAATTCATTCCGGGGATTCTTTGGTCAATCGGTGACCGTCTGGGGATTCTTTGGTCAATCGGTGACCTTGGAGCGGGTGACCGGGATCGAACCGGCATGGCCAGCTTGGAAGGCTGGGGCTCTACCATTGAGCTACACCCGCAGGACGGAACGTCGTCATAGTATCGCGCGCCGCCGCCCTTCTCCGACGCCCGCGCCCGCGGCCCCCGCGGCACGACGCCCAGGGCCCTCAGAGGCCCCCGCAGGGCCGGAGTTCGTGGTGGGAGCCCGCGCCCCCTACACTGAGGGCGCTGACCTGCGCGGGGCGTAGCGTAGTGGCTAGCGCGCCTGCTTTGGGGGCAGGAGATCGGGAGTTCGACTCTCCCCGCCCCGACCACCTAACTCAAGGAGACATTCCGAAGTGAAGCACGATCTCGAGACACTGTCTCCCACCCGCATTCGCCTCACCATCGAGGTTCCGTTCGATGAGCTGCAGGGCAGCTTCGACGCCGCTTACAAGCGCATCGGGTCGCAGGTGACCATCCCCGGCTTCCGCAAGGGCAAGGTCCCGGCGCGGGTCATCGACCAGAGGTTCGGCCGTGGCGCGGTGCTCGAGGAGGTCGTCAACGAGGCGGTCCCTGCTGCCTTCGAGAGTGCAATCCGCGAGGCGGGCGTGTCGATTCTGGGTCGCCCCGACATCGAGGTCACCGACATCGCCGACGGCGACAAGCTCGCCTTCACGGCCGAGGTTGACATACGGCCCGAGTTCGAATTGCCCGACTACCGGGGTATCGCGGTCAGCGTTGACGACGCAGCAGTGTCCGACGACGACGTAGCCGCCGAGGTCGACCGGCTGCGGGCGATGTTCGGAAGCCTCACGCTCGTCGACCGAGCCTCGGCCGACGGCGACGTGCTTCTCGTCGACATCGAGGGCTTCAACGGCGACAACCCGATCGATGACCTCAC
>WLOZ01000018.1 GCA_009699025.1 Actinomycetota bacterium | reverse complement strand
TGCGGTGAATACTCGGTCGATCCAGACTGAGTGCACTTCTGCTTCACTGGCGCTGGGTAGGCCGGCGCCGCCGGCGATGAGGGTGTCGGCGAGTTGGGCGAGGCGGGTGCGCTGTTCGGGGGTCAGTGGCAGTGATTCCTGCAGGGTGATGTCGATGTTCACCACGCCACCACCTGGTCGCGGTTGTTGGCGATGTAGGTCGCCGTTCGTTTCGCCAACGCACTGATGGTTGCGGTGGGATTGACCCCCGTCGCCGTCGGAAACTGACTTCCGTCAATGATGTAGAGGTTGGGGACGTCGTGGCTTCGGCCCCATCGGTCAACGACCGAGGTCTGCGGATCGTTGCCCATCTTCGCGGTCCCGAGGTTGTGCCATGAGGGGTTGTTGCGGTTGGTGATCCACGCCTTGGTGGCACCTGCGGCCTCGTGGGCCTCGAGACTTCGCTGGAGGTTCCAGTCGACCAGACGATGGGTGTTCTCGGATGTCACGTAGGTGACCTTGGCCGCGGGGAGTCCGTCGGAGTCGGTCATCGACCGGTCGAGCGAGATGAAGTTCGTCTCCTCGGGCAGATCGTCGGGCATGATCATCCACTCGATGAGGTGACCGATGGACGACCTCATTCGCGAGTTAAATTGATCACCCCAGAACGGCTCATCGGCGACACCGTCCTCTCCCATCGTGAAGCGGTTGATCATGCCGAGCGGCCGGCCGGCCGACGGGATGATGTGCCACTTACTGCCGCGCACGAACCCGCGCGAGGTATCGGTCTCGTAGAACTGCATCGACTCGATTGCTTCGCCGGTGGGACCGACCCAGTCCTCGAGATCGTCTTCGTACAGACCGACCGACGTACCGAATGGATGCGTCATGAACCGCTTACCCACCAGGCCCGAACTGTTTGCAAGGCCATCTGGGAATCGGTTGGACTCGCTCATCAGCAGCAGCCGCGGGGTTCCGATTCCGTTGGCGCCGATGAGCACGACCTTGGCTGGCTGGAAGTGTTCTTTGCCGTCCTTGAAGTAGATGGCGCCATTGGCGCGACCGTTGTCGTCGAGAGTGATGTGAGCGACGCGCGCACCAGTCTCAAGTCGGGCGCCGTGCGCCAGAGCATCGGGGATGAGGGCGACGTCGCTCGAGCCCTTGGCACCCTCGGGGCAGCCGAACATGCACACGCCCAGACGCTGGCACTGCTTCTGGTGCCTGTGGTCGCGGGAGGCGATCGAGTTGTAGCCGGGCCACCAGTGCCAGCCCAACTTGTTCATACCCTGTGCCATCACACGTCCGGCCATATTGATGGGCAGTGACGGCAGGGGCGGCACGTAGCCCGCCGGGTAGGCGGGATTCTCTGCCTGGCCGGAGATCCCGAGTTCGTACTCGACCTGCTGGTAGTAGGGAGCGAGCTCCTCGTAACTGAGTGGCCAGTCGTCGGCAACTCCGTCGAGAGTGCGCACGCGAAAGTCGGACGGCTTAGCCCGGCACCAGCAACTGGCGTAGAGCACCGTGCTTCCGCCGACACCGTTGAACATCCCGACGGTTGCGACGCTGTCATCGAGGTTGATCGGGTAATCCTCGGGGCGGTTGCGCACGTTCGGGTTGGGATGCCACGGTCCACCGCCCAGCAACTCGTACTCCGGGCGCAGCCCGGGCATGTCGCTCTGGTCGACCCAGTTCCCTTGTTCGAGGATGACGACGCTGAGGCCCTCCTCGGCAAGATGTTTGGCGGCAATGCCACCTGACGCACCCGCGCCGATGATGAGTACGTCCGGTACATCTTTCGTGCTCATGAGATCCTCCCGACCTGGTGCGTTGGCTACGCAAGCAACGCGAGCTGCTCGATGACGTCATGGATGTCTTCAACGGCGCCGATGTTGGCGTTGTTGAAGAGCGGTGCGTTTCGGTCGGAGTTCACGACCACGATGGTGTGGCTGTTCTGCATTCCCGCTAGGTGGTGCAGCGCACCGGAGATGCCGAAAGCAACGTAGAGACGCGGTTTCACGGTGGAGCCGGTTTGCCCCACCTGATGCGCGGCCGGCAGCCACCCCGCATCGACGATCGGCCGCGAGGCCCCCACCGCGACACCGAGGGCTGCGGCCATCTGTGCGAAGTTCGCTACGCTCTCTTGGCTGCCCGCACCTCGACCGATCGAAAAAATCACGTCGGCGTTGCTGAGGTCGACATCGCCGGACGGCCGCACGAGTTCGATCGAGCGCACTCGTGATGAGGGAATCTCAACCGTGAGCGCGCGCACAACCGGCGAGCCACCGGGCTCTGCCGGTTCCCAGACCGACGGACGCACCAGCGCGATTCCGGGTCTGGAGCCGTCAATGACCACGTGGGCGAGGACCCTTCCGGCATAGATTGACCGCGTCGCCACCAAGTTCTGCGAGTCGTCTCGGTACACGGCGATGGCATCGGTGATGACGCCGAGGTCGAGCACGTGCCCGAGAGCAGCGGCGAAGGCGGAGGAGCGAATGGTGAATCCCGCGATGACCTGGTCGGGCTGGACATCAGCCACGAGTGCGGCGGCGGCAGCGAGAGACTGCTCGTGATCGCGGTCCGATCCTGGCACGGTGACCGTGACAATCTCGGTGACACCTGTGAGCGACGCGTCGGGGACAAGCGCCTGTGGATCCTGAGCAACCAGAGCGAGTATGACTTCGCCGCCGAGACTCACGGCAGCGGTTACGGCCTGGGCCGTGACCGGAGCGAGAACGCCATCGACCACCTCGGCGAGGACTAGGGAGCGAGTCACGATTGGGCCTCCCTCACTAGGTCCATGATTCGCGTGGCGACAGCGGATGGCCCACCCTCGATGAGTTCGAGTGAACGATGGGAGCCGGTGGGGGCTACCTCCATTCGAGCCAGCGTGATTCGCGACGGGGGCAATGCCAACGGCTGTACCACGCTGATGTCTGCTTTCTTCGCGCGCATCTTGTCCTTGAAGCTGCCGTAGCGGGGGGTGTTGGCACCGACCTGAACGGTGACCAGCGCGGGAAGATCAACCTCCACACGTTCGACGAGTCCGGCCTCGAATTCACGCTCGAGTTGAAGGGTCGATCCTGATGCCGACAGCCGTCGACCCACGGGCACACACGCGACGCCCCACATAGCGGCGAGTGCCGGCCCGACCGATTGGGCACCGGTGTCGGAGGCCTGGACTCCAGTGAGCACGAGATCGGGTGCCTCAGACTCAACGCAGGCCAGCAGTGCTGCGGCAATCGAGCGGGTGTCGGCTAACACGACACCCTCGCCCCACACTCGCACCGCACGCTCGGGTCCGAGCGACAGTGCCGACCGAAGGGCTTCCTCAGCAGCGTCCTCGCCGACGCTGACGAGCACTACCTCGCCACCACCGGCTGCCTCCACGAGTGCGAGTGCCTCCTCGACTGCGCACAGGTCGGCCTCGTTGACCAGTGCCGTGGCAAATGCGGGATCGAGGGAGCGGCCATCGGGGGTCAACTCGATGTAGGTCGAGACCTCCAGTGTCTGGGTCACGCAGACCAGGACTTTCACGTACCCTCCTATGCAACATGCGCATATTGATAGCGCATAGTGCAGAAGACTACTCAGCCTCAGGTAGCCGAGTCAACGGGTTCTCATCATTACATCAGTATGTCGTGCTGTCTTGCGCGCAGTCGCACGTCACCTACTGAGCGCATGCAGTCCGGCGATGATCCCGGCTGGGTCTGGGGCCGCCAAGACCTGCTCGATACTCGACCCGAACCCGACGCCCGCGGCGCCGGCCCGCAGGTAGTCGCCGGCGTTGAGGTGATCGACTCCGCCGACGGCCACGAATCGCATGGTCGGGAACGGGCCGCGGATGTGTGTGATCCACTGCGGCCCCACCTGTGACGCCGGGAAAAGCTTGCACACCGTCAGCCCCAAGGAGTGCGCGAGTGTCACGTCGGTCGGGGTCATCACTCCGGGCAGCGGCGTCGCACCGGCTTCTCTGGCAGCCTCGACCACCGCGGCCTCGATGCCTGGGCTGATAATCACCGAGGCCCCGATGGTGGTGGCTCGGCGCGAATCCTCGGCGGTGAGCACGGTGCCTGCACCGAAAGATCGCCCATCCGCGACTCCGGACACTGCCGTCAGCGAGGCCCAGCCCGCTTCACCTTGGACGGGCACCTCGACTAGATCAATGCCGATCTCCCAGCAGCGCAGTGCGAGCTCGCGCGACTTGTCCGGGTCGAAGGCGCGCAAGATCGCGACAGTGCGAAGGTGCATTAGCCGTTCCAGCCCAGTTGCCTCGAGGTAGACCTCGTGGCGGCAAGGAGGCCGGGGACGAAGCCGAGGAGCGCGTCTCGGTCGATCCGGCTGATCGGAGTGGACACGCTCATCGAGCCGGCGACCTCTCCGTCGCCGGAGAAAATGGGCGCGGACACACAGTGGATGCCGGGCTCGTTCTCCTCGTCGTCGAGCGCGTACCCGCGCTCGCGAGTCAACACCAGATCAGCCTCCAGTGCCTTTCGTGTCGTGAGGGTGTGGTCGGTTCGCTTCGTCAACTCGTGCGATGCCAGCAACGTGTCGAACTCCGCCTCGGGTAGGAACGCGAGGATTGCCTTGGATACTGCAGCGCAATGCAGAGTGGCGATCGCTCCGATGCGAGATACGGTGCGTACCGGATGCTGCGACTCGACCTTTTCGATGTAGACGATGTCGCCGTCCTCGAGTGCACCCAAGTGCACGGTCTCACCTGTCGTGGTACTCAGGCCTTCCATTGCGGGTCGAGCGATTGACCTCAGTTCGAGTCCGTCAAGTGCTTGGAAACCCAGGCGGAACATGGCCGCGCCGAGTCGGTAGCGGTGGTCGGGAAGCTCGTGCACGAACCCGTGATTGCGCAAAGTGTGAAGAAAGCGAAGTGCGGTTGAGTGATGGACGCTGAGGAAGTCTGCGATCTCGGCGATACGCCGTGGCTTTTCCCCGACGTAGTCGAGGATCTGCAGGGCGCGGTCCAAGGTCTGACTCATGGTTGTGTCTCCTCCATCGGGTTCGGCCAACTCTGCCCCAGGTCTGCGGCGACTTGGATTAGGTCTGCCCGGTCAATGCCGGGCACGGTGTCGCCGAGCACGCCGACGACCCGGGAGGCGAGTAAGTGCCCGAGTCGCAGTCTCGCACGGGCAGGCCAGCCCCAGACGCTTGCCGCCAGATAACCCGCTGCGAACGCGTCGCCCGCGCCGGTGAGGTCAACCACGTCGACGCGGTGTGCCGGTTCGGTAACCCGGTCATCGGTGGTCATCAGTTCGGCGGCGGCGGGACCCCGCTTGAGTACCAACTCCTGGCTAGGACGCATCCCGATGGCACTCGCCACCACGTTGATGTCGTCGGAGCCGAGCAGAGCACGCGCCTCGTCATCGCCGATGAACACCAGATCGGCTGACCGTGCCAGCGGGATGAGCACCGAGGCCGCATGCTCGGCACTGGACCAGAGCGTGGGCCGATAGTTGATGTCAAAACTCGTCCCTGTGCCGCGTTCGGACATGAGCGTAGCGATGAGTTCGCGATTCTCGGGCGACAGGGCGGGAGTAACCCCGGTGAGATGCAGTCGCGCCGCGTTGTGCGCCGGACCGGTGTCAAGTAGATCGAGTCGGCTCGCCGCACTGCCGGCGCGGTAGTAGCGCATGCGGGACCCGGTAGCACTGACCTCCTTGACCGCTGTACCAGTGGGGCGGTCGGGGTCGCGCTCGGCGACGACGTCGACTCGGGCAGCCGCAAGCGCGTCAGCAACGAATGCGCCGAGTTCGTCAGTTCCGAGCCGCGAGTGCCACTGCGTGCGGCAACCGAGCGTGGCCATACCGGCCGCGACGTTGGACTCGGCCCCGGCGGTGATGAGCCGGTACGAGTCACTGGTGTCTGCCCGCACGAACGTCGCCATCGTCTCGCCCAGAGAGACCAGATCGAGATGGGTTTCCTTCACGTCGTCCTTCTCGCCTTGGGGTGGGTCGGCTTGACCTGCCTTTCGGGTCGACGTTAACCTCTCGTAGTGACATATGCAATCAGTGTGCATATGTAGCAGAATTCTGAGTGAGCAGAGTGAGGAAACCTGTGACCATCGAGCATCGCACCTACGAGATCGTTCCGGGCACCATGGACGCCTGGCTGGTGCTCTTTCACGACAAAATCGTTCCCCTGCATGAGGAGTTCGGCCTGCCCGTTCGCGGTGCGTGGGTTGACCGTGCGAACTCCACGTTCGTGTGGCTGCGAGAGTTCGTCGGGGAGGGCACGCCCGAGGAGCAGGAGGCTCGATACCGCGCCTCAGACCGGCGTGCAGTGGTCATCGGAGACGAGCCCAAGGCCTTCATCGTGAGTATGTCCGTCAGGCGGGTTGACTCAGTCTTCCCGGCCGAGCAGTAGACGTGCGCACCCGTCGCCTCGGAGCCCAACTCGAGGTCTCATCCCTAGGTCTTGGCTGCATGACGATGTCCGGCACCTACGGCACCGACTTCGATGATGCCGAATCGCGAGCCACGCTCCTGCGAGCTGTGGAACTGGGGGTCACCCTCTTTGACACGGCCGATGTCTACGGCCCGTTCGCAAACGAGGCACTGGTGGCACATGCGCTGGCCGCCCACCGCGACCAGATCGTGTACTCGACCAAGTTCGGCATACTGCGCTCATCTGACGGGACGGGCCTCGGTGTCAGCGGGAGCCCCGACTACGTTCGTCGATCCTGTGATCTCTCCCTTCAGCGGTTGGGAACAGACCGCATCGACATCTACTGGCAGCACCGGGTCGACCCAAACACTCCGATCGAGGAGACGGTCGGGGCCATGGCTGAACTGGTCACGGCGGGCAAGGTGCGCTATCTGGGCCTGTCCGAGGTCTCGGCCGCGACCCTGCGCAAAGCTAACGCCGTGTACCCAATCACTGCAGTGCAGAGTGAGTACTCCCTTCAGAGCCGTGACGTCGAAGGCGAGATCCTTCCCGTGTGCCGCGAGCTCGGTGTCGGATTCGTCGCCTACAGTCCACTGGGTCGGGGCCTGCTCACCGGCGCTATCACGGGCGTCGACGACCTAGCCAAAGATGACTGGCGGCGTACATCGCCCCGTTTTCAGGGCGAGGCACTGCAGCACAACCTCACACTGGTTGAGGCATCCCGCGAGATCGCACAGGAATTGGGTTGCACTCTTGCGCAACTCGCTCTTGCCTGGGTTCTCGCGCAGGGCGACGACATCGTTCCTATCCCAGGAACCAAGCAGCGCCGCAATCTCGAGGCCAATAGTGCGGCGGTCTCGCTGCAGTTGACCGATGAGCATCTTGCCCGCCTCAACGACATCGTGCCGCCGGGCTCCGCCGCCGGTGACCGCTACAGCGACATGTCCGCTATCAACATTTGATTCGGGGCCTCATACCGTGGATGCCATGCTTGACGCGCTGCTGCCCGACCTCCTCCGAGCCCGCGCGGCCGAAGACGGCGAGCGCGAGTTCTTCCGTTCGGTTGGTGGCCGGCCGGTCACGTATGCGGAGGCCTATGGCTCTGCCTGCGCTGTAGCCAATGGACTTGTCTCACTGAACGTTTCTCACGGCGAATGCGTCGTCATCATGGCGGGTAATTCCTCCGAATCGATCGCCACGTGGCTGGGCACGAGTCTGGCGGGAGCGGTCGAGGTTGCGATCAACACTGGCTACCGCGGCCACAGCCTTGAGCACGTGCTACAGAACTCGCAGGCCCGCGTGATGTTTATCGAGGAAGCGCTCGTTCCTCGGGTCATCGAGATCCGCGACTCACTCACTCACTTAGAGATCGTCGTTGTCTACCGCGACGATGACGGGCCTGTGACCACGACTGTTCCCGGTACCAGAACTGTTGCTTACCAAGATATTCTGGGCGCGCGCGACCACGCACCAGACCGACCCGTTGCGCCGCACGACATCGCGTCCGTCATTTACACCTCGGGAACCACGGGTCCCGCCAAAGGCGTGATGATGCCGCACGGTCAGGTCCGGTTGTTCTCGCGACTAGGCGTCGAGGGCGCGCGGATGACCGCGGACGACGCGTTCTACTGCTTCATCCCCCTCTTTCATGTTGCCGGAAAGTTCATCGGCATCATGGGTTCGATGATGGTGGCTGGGCGAGTTGTTCTCGACACCCAGTTCGAGGTCGACGAGTTTCTCGCACGGGCACGCGAGAACGACTGCACCATTGCCCTCCTGCATGGTCCTCTCGTCGAGATGCTGCATCAGCAACCGGTGCGGCCTGACGACGCAGAGAATCCCATCACCCGCATCATGGCCTCGCCGTTCCCCGCAGGTATCGCGCTGGAATTCCAAGAGCGGTTCGGCATCCGCGGGATCGAGACGTGGGGCATGACCGAGGTGACTATTCCTATCTGGCAGCCCTTCGACGAGCCTCTGCGCATCGGGTCGTGTGGCCGTTTACGTGGGGAACACTTCGAACTACGAATCGTCGACCCCGACACTGACGAGGAGGTGGCGACAGGTGTCACGGGCGAGATGGTCCTTCGCCCTCGTCGCCCCTTCACGATGATGCAGGGCTATCTGCACATGCCCGAGGTGACTCTCGCTGCGTGGCGCAATTTGTGGTTCCACACGGGCGATCTGGCGTACATCGCCGATGATGGTTACGTCTACTTCGTCGATCGGCTGAAGGAGCGAATCCGGCGCCGCGCGGAGAACATCTCGTCCTACGAGATCGAGTACGCCGCCCTCGCCAGTCCGGGCGTGGTCGAGTGCGCGGCCGTGGGCGTCGCCTCCGAGTTCGATGGGGATGACGACGTGTTGCTGTGCGTGGTCCCCTCGCCGGGCCTCACGCTCGATCCGGAGGCACTCATCGTCGACCTCGCGCGTCGACTGCCGCACTTCATGGTCCCGCGCTACGTGCGCGTGCTCGACCAGTTGCCGAGGACTCCGAACGGTAAGCCGCAAAAGGTCGCCCTGCGCAATGAAGGCGTGACACCCGACACATGGGACCGTCGCGCTGCCGGCGTTTCCCTTCGACAACTCATCACGGGAGCCCAGTCATGAAGTACGTGACGGTCGAGCAAGTCCAGGTCGGGGACCGCGAGGTGTGGACGCGCACCGTCACCGAGGCTGACGTGGTCATGTACGCCGGCATCATCGGCGACCGGGGCCCACTTCACCTCGACGAGCAGTTCGCGGCATCGACGCGATTCGGAGGGCGCATCGCCTACGGGATGCAGTGTGGGGGTTACATCGGCGCGACGCTGGCAAATTTGCTCGGCGTCGGCAGCGCCTATGTGTCACAGACCATGCGATTCCGGGGGCCGGTGCTCATCGGAGACAACATCACCGTCGACTGTGTTGTGACGGGCAAGAACGAGGAGCGGGGCCGAGTGTTCGTCACGACCACGGTCTCGAAGGGTGACGGAAGCGTTGTCCTCGAGGGCGAGGCGGAGCTCGTGATGTTCGTGATCGACGGAATGCCGTGACCGTGGAGTCGTCGGCCTTCGACGAGCTCTTCGAGCGCGTCAGCACCTGGGGCTACTGGGGTCCCGATGATCAGCGCGGGACGCTCCACCACATCTCGCGCGCGACGGTTGTCGCTGCAGCGTCACTCGTGCGCACCGGCCGGGCGGTCAGCCTCGGCCACGACCTCGACCTCGACCCCGGCCCTGACAACGCCCGCCCCGTCGAGCACCGCATGACGGGGTTCGCCAGCGCCGCAGACACCGAGCCGAGCGTCAACACCGATTACGTGGGTACTGACTTCCACGGCAAGTCGGTGACACACGTGGACGCCCTGTGCCACTGCGTGTTCCGCGGGCGCCTGTACAACGGGTACGCGGCCGATGAGCACGTCGGCGAGCGAGGTGCCGATGTGTGCGCTGTCTCCCAGCTGGCGCAGGGTGTCGTGACACGCGGCGTCCTCATCGACGTCCCGCGAGTTCGGAGAGTGCCGTGGCTCGAGCCCGGAACGGCCATCGGAGCGAGTGACCTCGAGTTGGCGCTCAGCGCCCAGGGGCTGGCCCTGCGGCCCGGCGACGCCGTCCTGGTGCGCACCGGAGCCCGAGCCCGAAAGGACTCCCTCGGTGCGTGGGACCCCTCCGACTTCAGCGCCGGCCTCAGCCCGGACAGCATGCTCGTGCTCAGCCGCGGTGCGACCGCCCTGCTCGGCTCGGACGGTGACAGTGACACCCGGCCGAGCCCGGTCGCCGGCATCTCATCGCCCATCCACGCCCTTGCGCTCAACGCGATGGGAATGCCACTCATCGACAACATGCTGCTCGAGGACCTCGCCGTGGCGTGCGCTGACCTCGACCGCTGGGAGTTCCTGTTCACCATGGCCCCCCTGCGCATTCCCGGGGGAACCGGGTCACCGGTTAATCCACTGGCCGTTTTCTAGAGCACTCGAGAGGACATCATGATTGAGGACATCACCGTCGGGACCAGTGGCACGCTGGTCAAGCAGATCGAGCTCCAGGACTGCACGGAGCGCGGCGACTATCGCATCTTCGCCACGCCCAACCTCGTCCTGCTGCTCGAGCTGACAGCCATCGAGGCGCTGGCACCCCACCTGCCGGAGACGCAGTCGAGCGTTGGAACCCGTGTCGACATCGCCCACACCGCGGCCACGCTGCTGGGACAGACAGTGACCTGCACGGCCACCGTCACGGAGGTCGACCGGCGTCGGATCGTGTTTGAGATCACGGCGAACGACGGGATCGATGACATCGTCGCCGGCACTCACGAGCGGTTCATCATCGAGCTCGACAAGTTCGGCACCCGTCTGGCCGAGAAGGCCGCCGCCTTAGGCTCCTAGCGGGCGAGGACGTCGAGCACGGATCGAGCACCGGCCTCGAGGTCGTCGACTACCAGGATGTTCGTGGTTGACCGCAGGTCCGCGGCGCTGTACACCCCGGTGGCGACGCCGATGAAGTCGATCCCTGCGCCCTCGGCGGCCCGCGAGTCCGCGGCGGTGTCACCGATCACCACGGGGGCCAGGCCGTGCTGGGCCGCGTAGCGGGAGGCGGCTCGGGTCAGGTCAACACGGGTGCCGACAGCGTCGCCGAAGAAGCTGGCCGACCAGTTGAAGTGGTCTGGCGAGAGGCCGGCTGATCGCAGCTTGAGCCGAGCCCGTACCTCGCTGTTCCCCGTGAGGATCGCGTTGACGTGGCCCGCGGCGGCGAGTGCCTCGAGCGTCGCCTGAATGCCGGGCAGTTCCACTCGCTCACCCGGCTCCGCGAAGTGCACCTCGGAATGGTCGATGAGATGAGATGACCCTTGGTCGGCCTGGCCGGCATGCCCTCCATTCGCCTCGAGATACTCGGTGACCTGCTGACGGTCAGTCTTGCCATGGCGATACGGGTGCACAATCTCGGGCAGGGGGCCAAGGACCGACTCGGTGGCCGCTACGAACAATCGCTCGTCACTTTCGTCGTTGCTCACCAAGGTTCCGTCGACGTCCCAGAGGATGAGGCGGCGTGTGGGATCCACGCTCACGAACGATGCCTCTCGAGGCCCGACCAGTCGAGCTCGACGCCATGGCCAGGCCGCTCGGGTGCCATGGTGAACCCGTCGACGACGGACATGGGGTGAGCGATGTAGTGGTCGAGTGAGAAGCCGTGTGCCTCCATGAAGGTTCGATTGGGGGCGGCCGCGAGCAGGTGAACGGTGAGGTCGTGGACGCCATGCGAAGTGACAGGAAGATTGTGCGCCTCGGCGACCGCCGCGATCTTGCGGAACACGGTCATGCCGCCGCAGTTGGTGACGTCCGGTTCTGGGTAGGTCAGTCCACCGGCGACGATCAGGTTGCTGAACTCGTACAGCGTGTGCAGGTTCTCGCCGGTGGCGACGGGAGTGCGTCCTTCGCGCACGACGCGCACATGGCCCGCCACGTCATCGGGGATGGTCGGCTCCTCAATCCAGACCAGGTTGAACTCGGCCAACGCCTGCGCGGCGCGCACCGCTTGGTCGACACTCCACTTCATGTTGGCATCGACCATGAGCGGGAAGTCGTCTCCGAGGTGCTCGCGCATTCGGCGAACCCGTTCGACGTCCTCGCGCAAGCTTGCGCGGCCAACCTTCATCTTGATGGCTCGGAAGCCTTCCGCTTGGAATCGGTCCGACTGCTCAAGTAACTGTTCGACCGGAAAGTCGAGATCGATCCCTCCGGCATACACCGGCACCTTCGGGTCGAAGCCACCGAAGTAGCGCCAGAGCGGCTGGTGCACACGCTTGGCCCGCAGGTCCCAGATCGCGATGTCGATTGCCGAGATCGCCGACGTTGCATGACCGCCGCGACCCGAGTAGTGCACGGCCCACCACATGTCCTGCCACATTCGCTCACTCGCGTCGACGTCGGCACCGAGCACTACGGGTGCAAGGTAGTTGTCGATCAGCGTCTTAAACGCTGCCCCGCCCGAGTTCACGGCGTAGGTGTAGCCGACCCCTTCCACGCCGTCGCTATCAACGATTCGGACGGTCACCAACTCGAAGTGCGGAATGCTGCCGTGGGTGCTGTCGCTCAGGACAACCTCGAGTGGTACGAGGAAATAGTCAGAGCGCACCGAGGCGATTGTTGTCATGTACTCATCTCTCCAGATGTGCGCGTGGTGGTGGAACGGTTCAGATCGATCATCGAGGACGGCATCGCGACCCCTGAACTCAAGGCGAGTAAGGCGAGGTCTGCGATGACATGCGGTGAGAGGGGAATGCGCCCGCCTGCCGTCGATTCTCGCGCTAGTTCGGGCTCGCCTGGCGCCAGCGCCGCTGGGACGTCGAGCCCGACGGAACTTGCGTGGATCGAAGCGACGAGCCCACTCATCTCGGTTCGGTAGTCGTCGAGTGACTGGGCTCCGTCTGCCCGGATGGCGATGGCAAGGTGCCCGAGCCTCTGTGCCTCGGAGGGATCGCCGCCCAGCGCGTACACCTTCGTACTCACGTTGGCGCCGGCCAATGCAAGGAGCGCATCGACGGCGAAGGCAAGTCCGAATCCCTTCGGACCGCCTGCGGGCAGGAGCGCTCCGCGAAGGCCTTCGCTCGCTGAGGTCGTGGGCTGCCCGCCCGCGTCGACCGCCCATCCCGTCGGGATGCTCTCACCTGCATGATCGGCGATCAGTAGTCGGCCCTGGCTCGTCGTCGTGGTGGCCATATCGACCTGCGGGCGTTGCGAGGCTGACATCGGCACGGCGATCGCAATGGGGTTAGTGCCCAGCACAGGAGCGCCACCAAACGGAGCGCACATGACCGACTCGGTGTTGCACGCGACGATGCCGAGCATTCCGGCGTCGGCGATACGGTTCGTGTAGAACGAGCACGCACCGAAGTGGTTCGCGTTCTTGGTGATCACAGCGCCAATACCGTGTGTGCGGGCCCGTTCGATCGCCAGATCCGCCGAGTGCACTCCGATGCTCGCGCCTGCACCTGCTCCACCATCGAGCAGAACGAGGGCCCCGAGGTCAGCCTGAACAGTGATCGAATGTCGCCTGGCGATGCCGCCCGCGCGAATGCGTGCGACGTAGGTAGGCAGTCGCATCACACCGTGTGTGTTCACTCCCCGAAGGTCCGCGAAGACCAGGCTCTCGGCCACCCACCCTGCATCGACAGGTTGTAACCCGGCCTCGACCAGCACGGCCCTGCTCCAGTCAAGGACATCGGAAACGGGGACCGTACTCACTGCGCCTCGGGGGTGGGGCGGTAGATGGGGCCGCGGGCGATGACGACGTCGAGGATGCCGTCTTCGAGGTAGGCGTCGGCTTCGTCGGGTAGGGCTGGTTGACGCATGGGTACCGGGCCTGGGTAGCCCAGTTCACGTCGTACGCGGGGGTT
>WLOZ01000179.1 GCA_009699025.1 Actinomycetota bacterium | reverse complement strand
GATGAGGTTGGCGGTCCACGCCTCGACCTGCCGGCCGTTGCGGATCCTGCCGCCGTAGATGCCCCTCATTCCCGCGATGCGCGATGCAAGCTCGCTGACGACATCGGTGGCGGCACGATCGTCGCCGATTACGAGGATGTCGGTGTCGATGGTGGTGACCGTCGGGTCGAGCAGGACGACGGCCGACACGTGATGGAAGGCACCCACCACCGTGCTGCGCGGCAGCAGCGCGGCTGCCTGCTGCATGGCGCTGCCCTCGGCCACCTCAAGAGCAAAGGCCCCCTGCTTGTCGAAGCCGAGGGGGTTCACGCAATCGACAACGATCGTGTCGGCGAGATCGTCGGCCAGCGACTCGAGTAACTCGCGATGTCCGTCCCACGGAACGGCGACCACGACGATGTCGCACGAGCGCGCGCACCCGACGTTGTCGTCGCCGCGCACGTCGCCGACGATCTCGTCGGCCACCGCCTGAGCGCGTTCGGCACTGCGGCTGCCAATCACCACGCTGAGGCCCGCCTGGGCCCATCGGGTCGCGAGGCCTCGTCCTTGCTCGCCCGTGCCCCCGAGGACCCCGATGGTCATTAACCCGAGGTCGTGCACGACGGCGTCAGCGACAGGCGCGGGCGCGGCGGTGTGGTCGGGCGCAGGGGCTATCGAGTCAGTCATGGTGTCGATCCTGCCAGACGGACTCCGGGTAGTGCACGATGAGAGCGTGGACTCTGCCCGCGTGACCTTGATGAGACAGGTGCTCTCCTCGACCCCGTGGGTCGATCGCACCCGCTCGTTCGCCCGTGCCCTGCGCACCAGCACTCGCGTCGAGCACGGGCTCCTCCTGGTGGGCACCCCCGAGGACGAGCCCTGGCACCTCGCCGCACACCTCGACGATGAGACCCGTTTCGCCGGCATTCCCGAACTCGCGCCCGTGCTGGTGCGCCACCGGGTTCCTGCCAACGCACCCGCACACCTGTCGGTGGGGCTCGAGCGCCTGGCGAACGCGACTCGCGGCGAGACGCTGTTCGTGGTGGCGCCGTCGACCGCGCCCGAGCTGCTGCTCGAGCGCATCAGTGACGCGCGTCGGCATGGGGCGACGATTCTTTCGATGCACGCTGGCGACTCCGACCTCGAGTCGGTGACACACGAGTCGCTGGTTCTCCCCCCGCACGGCCTGATCATCCCCGGCGACTCAGGGCTTTCCGGGTTCGGCGGCCTTGGCGCTCAGCAATTGGTTGTCGGACTCGACCTCGCGTCGGTCGGCACGCTGCTCGATGCCGACGGTCGCCGCGCCAACGATGACGATGACGATGACGAGTCGTGTGCCGAGCTCACACCCGACGCTTCCTTCGACGTCCTGTCGCACCTCGTCAGCACCGCCATCGGCGAGGGTGCGATCGCTTCGTCGTCGGTCACATCAGCGCAGTCGTCCGCGCGACGAGGCCCGACCGCAATTCGCGATCGGCTCGGCCGACTTCTCGACACCATCTCGGGCCCCTCCGCACGAGACACGTCGGTCGACCGCTGATCGTGTCGGGCGTCGCCTGAGTCTCGCTCGTCAGCCACTCATCGCTGTGAATCACCATCGCTAGTTTCGACACGCGCTCGCACGAGTGCGTCACGATGCGCGTGTTTCGAGTGCTGTTCTGTCATCGTTGAGGCACAGTCCTCGATATGGGATCGAGGAGATCAGCATTGGGAGGAACCGTGGCTGTCGCCAAGAAGGCACCGGCGAAGAAAGCTGTGGCCAAGAAGGCTCCGGCGAAGAAGGCTGTAGCTAAGAAGGCTCCGGCGAAGAAGGCTGTAGCTAAGAAGGCTCCGGCGAAGAAGGCTGTCGCTAAGAAGGCTGTCGCTAAGAAGGCACCGGCCAAGAAGGCCGTCGCTAAGAAGGCACCGGCCAAGAAGGCCGTCGCTAAGAAGGCACCGGCCAAGAAGGCTGCCGCTAAGAAGGCACCGGCCAAGAAGGCTGCCGCTAAGAAGGCTCCGGCCAAGAAGGCTGCCGCTAAGAAGGCTCCGGCCAAGCGCTAGTCGCGCCTGGCACGACGAAGGCCCCGGACCTCGATGGTCCGGGGCCTTCGTCGTGCGCCTCTACTGCGCGTCGGTATCAACGTTGTCGACGTTGTCGTCGCGGTCGGCGGAGTCCCACGCCTCGTTGCGCTCGCGCATTCGCTCAAGTGCGCCGGCCGCCTCGGCCTCTGTTGTGTAGGGCCCAAGCCGCTGGGCGTTCGGAGCGCCGAGCCCCTGCTCGACGCGCTGCGTCATCAGGTTGAACCACCACTCGTCGTTGACGCCCACCACGACCTCCTCGATGTCGCGCACGTCGCCCGACGTGCAACTCCTAGGATTCCATCATGGCCCTTACTGCCGGAACCCTCTCACCCACGCGTTCAGTACCTGCGACAATCGCGCGACCCGAGTACGTCGGCAGACAGCGGCCCACGCCCTACGAGGGTTCCGAGGTGAAGGACGCTGAGACGATTGAGGCGATGCGAGTCGCTGGCCGCCTCGCCGCGAGAGCTCTTCATGAGGTGGGACGCGCGGTGGCGCCCGGCGTCACCACCGATGAACTCGACAGGGTCGGCCACGAGTATCTCTGCGACCACGGCGCCTACCCCTCGACGCTCGGCTACCGCGGCTACCCCAAGTCTTTGTGCACGTCGATCAACGAGGTCATCTGCCACGGCATCCCCGACACCACGGTGCTCACCGACGGCGACATCTGCAACGTCGACATCACCGCCTTCATCGGAGGCGTGCACGGCGACACCAACGCCACCTTCCTCGTCGGCGAGGTCGATGAGGAATCGCGACTGCTTGTCGAGCGCACTCACGAGGCGACGATGCGAGCCATCGCTGCGGTTGCGCCGGGCCGCCCGCTGCACGTCATCGGCCGGGTGATCGAGTCGTATGCCCGACGCTTTGGATACGGGGTGGTGCGCGACTTCACCGGCCACGGCATCGGCACCTCATTTCACTCCGGACTCATCGTGCCTCACTACGAAGACTCCCAGCACGACACCGAGCTGATGGTCGGCATGACGTTCACCATCGAGCCGATGCTCACCCTCGGCGCCATCGACTACGACATGTGGCCCGACGGCTGGACGGTCGTGACTCGCGACCGCAGTCGAACCGCCCAGTTTGAGCACACGATTGTCGTGACTGAGTCGGGGTCGGACATCCTCACCGTGCCCTAGCATCAGACCTACTCGAGATCACACCCCGCAACCCGAGGAGCCCCCATGACCATCGACGCCGGCACCGCTTGGCCACTTGACGTGAACACGCTCGCCATCGACGTCGGCGGCACCGGGCTCAAGGGCGCGATCCTCGACGCTGAGGGCCAGATGGTCACCGAGCGCGTGCGCATGGACACTCCCTACCCCTGCACGCCTACCACCCTGGTCGACAGCCTCGTGTCGATCACCTCCGGGTTGGGCGTCTTTCACCGAGTGTCGGTGGGCTTTCCCGGCCTCGTGCGCGACGGCCGGGTTATCGAGGTGCCGAGCCTGTCGAGGAGCATCTACGGCGGGGAGACCGACCACGACCTCGCCGAGTTGTGGGAGGGCTTTGATCTCGCCACCGCCCTCGCCACCGCCTTCACGGTTCCTGTGAAGGTCGCGAACGACGCCGACGTCCAGGGCTGCGCAGTCGCCCAGGGCACCGGGTTCGAGTTCGTCATGACGCTCGGCACCGGCGTGGGCACGGCGCTATTCAACAACGGCCGCCTGCTTCCGCACATCGAACTGTCGCACGCGGCGTTCAAGAAGGGACTCACCTTCGACATCGCGCTCGGCAACGCCGCTCGCAAGGAGGTGGGCAATGCGAAGTGGGTGAAGCGGGTCGTGAGCGCCGTGCGGGCCTTCGACGACTTCCTCTTCTTCGACCGCATCTACATCGGTGGGGGCAACGCCAAGCACCTGGTAGGCGTTCCGCTCGGCCCCAAGGCCGAGATCGTGTCGAACTCTGCGGGCATCCTCGGCGGCATCCGGATTTGGGACCTCGAGGCCTGAACACGCCTCATCGCGCCAATTAGTCAAGCGTTCAACTACACTGATTCCATGACTCAGTGGCTCAACGACCAGCAGCAGGTTGCGTGGCGCGCCTGGATCGCCGCCAGCAACCTGCTTGACTCGCGCCTTTCGCGCGAGCTCACCGAGGGTCACGGGCTGACCGGCGCCGACTACGAGATTCTGGTACAACTGTCCGAGTCAGACGACCGCTGGCTGCACATGAGTGAGCTCGCAGACCGCACACTGTCAAGTCGCAGTCGCCTGTCGCACCAGATCGACCGCATGGAAAATGCCGGGCTCGTTGCACGCGCGTGCTGCCCGCACGACCGCCGCGGCCAACACGCCGAGCTGACCGACCACGGCCTCCAGACGCTCGTGGCCGCAGCGCCCACCCACGTCGACGGCGTGCGTCGCTACGTGGTCGACGCCATGACGCCCGAGCAGTTCGAGGCCCTCGGCGCGGCCTGCGCGACCATCGTGGCGGCCCTCGGCGACAGGTCGGCAGCGCCGTCCTGACGCGACCTGACCCGCGCTGTCAGTCCCGTGCCCTAGCGTGTTCACGGGGGATCACATGAGAGTTCAACTGGTCGTGAGGGCAGTCATCGTCGCCGTCAGCCTGTGCGCGTGCTCGGCAAGCGCGGGGCCGGTGAGCACCGTCGCCAGCGTCGAGTCCAGCGACGGCCCGACCCTGTTCCTCCCCACCAGTGCGCCCACTCCGTGGGCGCTCGACGAGGCCTTCATCGACTCGTTGTCGACGCTGACCACCACCGGCCACTTTGAGGTGCTGGCGGCCGTCAGCGTTTCCAATCGCAGCGTGCGCACCGAGATGCTCGGCCGAGTGCTTGGCCTCTGCAACACCATGCGCCCACCCCTCGACGGTGGCACATTTTTCGCGGGCCAGTACTTGCTCATGCTCAAGGTCTGCGCTGAGGTGCGGGCAATGAAGGCGGCCGTGGCCGCACGTGATGATGCCACCTTCGCCGAGTCCTACGCCAACTACCTGGCCCAGAGCGCCGCCCTCAACGATCTCGGGGTTGGCACGAGCAGCAGCGATGACTCGTACGGGGGGAATGACGG
>WLOZ01000178.1 GCA_009699025.1 Actinomycetota bacterium | reverse complement strand
CCATCACGCCCGTTCCAGGTGACCGTGTGCGCACTCGTGTTGGGAAACGTCCATGTGGTGACTACCCGAGTACCGCGCAGCACCTCGATCGTCTGTGAGCCGCGTATCGCTCCTCCGGTACTCGTGCGCGAGCCCGACGTGATGCGCACGGCATCCTTGTAGCCATCGCGCTCAGGAAAGACCGTGGGCATCGAGGTTCGAAGGCTCGCGGCCACCACCGTCGTGCGGAACACAGTGACCCGCGCTGGTATCGCATTGACAGCAGCGCCCTGCGGACCTTTGACCGTTGCCGCGATTGTGTAGGCCCCCGGCGCCGTGTTGCCATTGATCCGCCCATCCCACGACACGGCCGCCTGGCCAGCGATGACCGCAATGCGACGCACCACGACCGATCCCTTGCGTACCTCCACCGTTCCGGTGACGGGGATGGGCCTGCCCGTTGAACTAGTGACCGTGAGGGTGACCCGAGCGCGGTCACGGTAGTTGTCGACGGCGGGGAAGATCGAGGGCGACGAGACATGCACACGCGCTGCCAGCGCCTGGGTTTGCACCACCGTCACCTCGAAGTCGGTCACCTGGTGCACACCGCCGCTGACCAGGTCAACGCTGAGCAGGTAGTTGCCGAAGGCGAGGCCGATGCCGTTGAGTACGACGTCGTGGCCAACGGAGGGAGTGGGTCCGAAGTCATAGTGGTGAACCACGGTGTCACCGCTCGAGCTGATGAGGTCAGCGACACCGGTGGTGGGGATGTCGTAGCCCGATGCCATGCCGGTGAACGTCACGGTGCGAGAGTCGAGCACACCGTCGACGAAAGGGGCCACCACGAACGGGGCCCTCACGTCAGAGGTCACGGCATCGAGCACGAGGTCTCGCACTGCCACAGTGCCGACCGCACCGATTGCGGAGCTCGTGAGCGTGTAGTCGCCCACAACCACTGGTGCCGCACCATCGTCGCGACCATCCCACGTGAACGTCCACACATCCTGCACATCGGAGCAGGACCCATCGGCGTAGTCGGGGTTGCAGACATCTCCCCCATCGACAGCCACCCTCGTCTGGGCCACCGCCAGAATCGTGCGGACCGACGCGCTGGCCAACGCGAAGGTGAAGTTGCTTGGAGTCTCGGCGAAGGGCGTCCATGCGGCCATGACCCCAGACGCCACAGTGATGGTGGTGGTGTCGCCGATTGAGTCGCCCAGCGGCAGCAGGATCGGGTCGGCGGTGAGGCCCGGCGCGGGCGCGGCAACCCCCTCGACGAGACTGGCTACTGGCTTCGCGGTCGTGCTCGCCTTGGCGCTGACGCTGCGGTCGTGATTATCGACCGTGGCCCCACCCGATGGTGCAGCGACCAGCGCAACAGCACTCGCGATCACGATGCTGGACATGGCAATGCGAACAGACTTCATTCCCGTACCCCGTTTCCCCCGTGCTTAGCAGTTCCCCTGTGCTCACGTTTCGAGCCTTAATCCCGAGACTACGGGGGTGCTCCGACACGCACAGCGAATGTTGGGCGCCTGTGGACAGAGCCGGGCCCTATCCGGCGAAGTAGCCCACGATTCCGGCGGCCAGCCCCTCAGCCACCCGCTGCCTGCCCTCCTCGGAGCTCGCGATGGCCGAGTCGTCGGGGTTCTGCATATTGAGCGTCTCAACGATCACGATGGGAAGTCCGGCGGTGTTGAGGGTTCCCTGCTCGCGATCGGGTGCGATGTTGGGCACGAAATAGGTCGATCCGCCGAGCCCCTGGTCGTTGAGCCCGGTGAGAATTCGCTGGGCCAGCCGCACCGAGCGCGCCGCCTTGTCGGCCGAGGTGTACCCCGCCAGGGGCGCCGGCGTGTAGACGAACGCGCCGTGCCCAGACACGGGCCCGCCATCGGCGTGAATTGACACCGCAATATCGGCCCCCACCTGCTCGCCCAGCAGCCCGCGACCCTGAATACACGGACCATACGACTCTTCGTCATTGCGGTCGCGAGTCAGCACCACGGTGGCACCCTCGCCCGTGAGCAATTCGGTCAGTCTCTCCGCGACGTCGTAGGTGTACGACGCCTCGGCATAGCCGTCGCGGGTCTCGGTTCCGGTGGTGTTGCAGATCTTGTCGAGGCCCACCCAGTAGCGCTTATTGATATCGCTCGAGTGCGTCGAGTTGCCGAGGTTGTGACCGGGGTCAACCAGGATGATGCGTCCCGAGAGAGCCCCGTCGCCGGTGGCATCGACAATGCGCGGCTTTGGCCAGTTCGAGGGCCACTTTTGGGCGTCGCCGCGCCCGCCATTCTTCGTCCAGTCGGGGTACCACACCGGGTCGAACGCACCGTCGTTCGACGACGACTTCGTGGGGGCAGGAGTGGGGCTGGGTGTGGGCGTCGGCGTTGGGGTCGGTGTGGGCGTCGGAGTGGACGTTTCTGACGGCTCGGGCGCGGGAGAACTGCTGCGTGTCGCGGCGTCACTGGGCTTGTTCGTTGCCGCCGAGGCCTGCTTCGACTTGCTGGCAGTCGGCTTGGGCGCGGGGCTCGAATCGGCGGTACGCGAGGACACGAGCCCGCACCCGGCGGTGGTCACGACAAGTAGTGCGACGAGGAAGGTTTTCACTCATCCAGTGTCACACGCCGCCCGACGCTAGGCCTGCAGCCGCTCGGTATCCTTCCGCAGTGAACACTTCACCAGATCCGGGCACCACCACCATCGCCGCCCACCTCGTGCGCCGCTTCCACGAGCTCAACGTCGAGGAGGGCTTCGGAATCGTGGGCGACTACGCCCTGCGCCTCTTCCACGACCTGCACCAGGAGGGTTTCCCGCTGCTCATTATGGGCGATGAGCAGGGGGCGGCCTTCGCCGCCGACGCCTATGCCCGACTGCGCGGCCTCGGCGTGGTGGCAGTGACCTACGGCGTGGGAGGCCTCAAGGTGGTCAACGCCGTGGCAGGCGCGTGGGCCGAGCAGGTGCCGCTGCTGGTCATCAGCGGCTCGCCCGGCAAGGCCGAACGGGCTGGCGATGCGCTGATCCACCACAAGGTCAAGGAGTTCGACACCCAGCACCGAGTTTTCCGCGACCTCACCCAGGCCGACGCGGTGCTCGACAACCCGCTCACTTCCGCAGTTGAGATCGACCGCGTACTCGTGGCCATGCTCGCCCATCAGCGCCCGGGCTACCTCGAAATTCCTCGCGACATGGTCGACGTGCCCATCCGCGACGTCATGGGCGATCTTCAGCGCACGCTGCCCCCCGTGAACGAGGCACGTCTGGCCGCGGCCGTGAGCGACGTGATGAGCCGACTGCGACTGTCTGAATCAGCCGTTGCCATGGCCGGTGTCATGGCGTGGCGCCGCGACCTCTCCGACTCGCTCAACGCCTTCGTGACAGCGGCCGGAATTCCCGTGGCCACCAGTTCGCTGTCGAAGGGCTTCTTCGACGAGCGACACCCCCTCTCACTCGGCGTGTACATGGGTGCGGTGAGCCCCCTAGCCGTGGTCGAGCGCGTCGAGAGCGCCGATGTCATCCTGAGCCTCGGCGTGATGAACAGTGACCTCACCCTGGGGGGCTTTACCGCGGTGCTCGACCCTGCGCGCCTCATCGAGTGCACCGACACCGAGGTGCACGTCGGGCTTCACACCTACCGTCAGGTTCCCCTGCACGCTTTTTTGCCCGCCCTCGCTGCAGCGGCGAGCCAGGGCCGGCTAGGGCTCGACCACACCATTCCGTCATATGCCCACGGCTACGTGGCCACGCCGGGCAAGGCACTGTCGGTCGAGAGTGTCATGCAGTGTGTGGGGGCCGCCATCGACGAGCGACACGGGCTTCTCATCGAGATTGGCGAGTGCGTTTTCGCATCGGTCGACATGCCGGCCCCCGCGTGGTCGTTGTCGAGCGCCTATTACGCCACCATGGGCTACGCCATTCCGGCGGCCGTGGGGGCTGGCCGCGCCGATCGCAGCCGCAGACCCGTAGTTATCGTCGGCGACGGTGGCTTCCTGATGTCTGGGCTTGAGGTGATGTTCGCGCCCTACCACGACGTGTCGCCCATCATCGTGGTGCTCGACAACGACGGCTACGGCACGCAGCGGCCCATGCTCGACGGCCCGTTCAACGACCTACCGCCGATGAGGCATGAAGACCTGCCGAGAGTGTTCGGCACCGGACGCGGCGTCGTGTGCGACACCGAGAACGAGCTCGCTGTGGCCATGGCCGAGGCAGTGCGCGACGAGGAACTCGTCATCGTGCACGTGCGCGTGCCGCGCGGCGTGCCTAGCCACGCCCTTACGAGGCTCACCGACGCGCTCAAGAAGCGGGTGTAGCGCGGCTCAGGCGACAAGCCGTCCTGAACTGTCGATGCGAGCACGGCGCGAGCCAAGCTGCGTGACGACCGGGGCGGTCTCAAAGGCAACGACGTCGATAATCCATTCGTTGCCCTCAGCGAAGATATCGACGTCGACCTCGACACCAGACTCGTCGAGGTCTCTCAGCGCCCACGCCGTGGCAACGCGTAGCGCCTGAGCGTAGGGGAGGCCTGACCGGAGCTCGTAGGCCTCGTTTCCCCAGCGGCCGAACCAGGTTCCGGTCATCGCGATAGGGGTGTTGGTGGGCGTCTCGTGGACGGGGTTGTGCTCAGTAGCAGTTGTCATGACAACTTCCTATCGGGTCGATGTGAACCCAGTTCATCATCGACATGGCGCCTGAATTACCACCGTCCTCACAGAACGTGGCACGTGTCACGTCGCTTCCATGCACCGCACCAAACCTCAGGATTTGGCTGAATGTGATGCGGAACACACGGAACGGGATTAGGGTGGCGCCACGGTTCAACGGGCGGACCTGTACGTCACTCACCTTCCTATCTCAGGAGATCACCGATGATGCATATCAGCGCAACGGTCGATGGGGTCCACCGCATGGGCGAGGTTGAGCCGCGGCTCCTTCTCGTTCACTGGCTACGTGAGAACCTCGGCCAAACAGGCACCCCCGTGGGGTGCGACACCTCCAACTGCGGTGCCTGCACGGTGCTCGTCAACGGACGCAGCGTGAAGTCGTGCAGCGTCCTCGCCGTGCAAATCGACGGCAAGGCGATCACCACCATTCAGGGCGTCGCCGAGGGCGAGACCTGGCACCCGGTGCAGTCT
>WLOZ01000177.1 GCA_009699025.1 Actinomycetota bacterium | reverse complement strand
GCGTAGGGATGTGGTCGCGCTCGCACCGCACACGCTAGGGCCGCAGCCTGACCATTCCGGGCTCGAGCTGGGACAGGCTGGTGATACCCAGCAGCCGCATCGTCTGCTCGACCTCAGCGGTGAAGATCTGCGCCACCCGGCGCACCCCCGCCTCGCCGCCGGCCATCAGCCCGTACAGGTACGCGCGGCCGACCAGCACGGCATCGGCCCCGAGTCCCACGGCGGCCACGGCGTCGGCCCCGCTCATGATGCCGCCGTCGACGTACACCTCAATGCGACGGCCCACGGCCGCCCGCACGTCGGGCAGCAGTTCCAGCGGCACCACCGAACGGTCGAGCTGGCGGCCACCGTGGTTCGACAGCACGATGGCGTCGACGCCAGCATCGGCAAGCAGCACCGCGTCGTCGACGCTTTGCACACCCTTGACGATCACCTTGCCGCTCCAGTTCTGCTGCAGCCACTTCACGTCGTCGAGCGTGATCGACGGGTCGAAGACGCCGTTGATGAGGTCGGCCACGGTACCTTCCGTGCTGCGCAGGCTGGCGAACTCAAGGGGTGCGGTGGTGAGCAGGTTCGACCACCACCGCGGAAAGCGGGCCATCCCGACAGCAGTGCGCAGGCGTAGCTGAGGAGGCACGGTGAGCCCGTTGCGCACGTCGCGCAGACGTGAGCCCGCCACCACGGTGTCGACGGTCAGCATGATCGCCTCGTATCCGCTGCGCGAGACCTTGTCGACGAGCTCGCCGCGCGACGCTTTCTCGCGCCACAGGTAGAGCTGGAACCATCGGCGCGCGCCAGGGGCGACAAGCGCGAGGTCCTCGGCCGAGGTCGTTCCCAGGGTTGAGAGCGTGTAGGGGATACCGAACTCCGCCGTGACCCGAGCCACGGCCGGCTCGCCCTCGTGGTGCATCATGCGGGTGAAGCCGGTGGGACCGAAAAGGATGGGAAGCGCCGCCCTCGAGCCGAGCACCGTCACCGAGGTGTCGACCGTCGCCACGTCGCGCAGCACGCGCGGCCGAAACTCGACCCGCCGGTAGGCCTCGCGGGAACGGGTCAGGCTGAGCTCCTCGCCGGCGGCGCCGTCGGTGTAGTCGAAGACGGCCCGCGGCGTGCGCCGACGGGCGATGCTGCGAAGCTCGGTGATGGTCGAGGCACGCGCGAGCCGATCAGGCCCTGCAAACGGACTTCGGAGGCCGATCATCGGCTCAATCTCGGACCATCGGGGCAATCTGCGCTCAGTCATGGGCACCACCGTATGGTCGACGCGACCACCCCATCAACCCGCCCACGACATACTTGTCCAATGCGCTCTCTGTGGCTTTTCATCAACGAGGCGTTTCGTGCCGCGCTGAAATGCCCCCTGGCCTTCGTGGGGGTGGTGATCGGAAACATCTTCTTCATCATCGCCGGGGCCCTCATCCCGCTCCTCGTTGGCCGAGTCATCGAACTGGCGGTGCCCGACGGCTCGCGTGAGGCCCTGGTGCAGGTGGCCGTGGGGTGGAGCTTCGTCACGGTGCTCTGGCTTGCTGGTGAATGGCTGCTGATCTGGGCCGCGGCGGTGATCACCGCCGCCTATAGCCACCGGGCGCGCATCGAGGCCCTGCGTGCGGTGCACGCCGACCCATTCGGCCAACCCGACGCGAGCGGAATCACCACGCGGCTTACGGCCGACATCGACGAGGTCGAGGACAGCCTCATCGAGTTTCTCGCGGGAACCATCAACGACTTCGGTCGTCTGCTCATGGTGTGCGCGGCCCTCACCATCATCCAGCCCGTCATCGGTCTGGCCTTCCTCGCCTTCCTGGCCTTCTTCGTAATCTTCC
The DNA here is from genome assembly GCA_009699025.1 of Actinomycetota bacterium. Next base: position 3,322 of record WLOZ01000177.1, on the reverse strand, counting down.
AGCGGGTCGTCGCCACCCGGGTCGACCGCGCCAACGATGACCGACAGAACGCGGTCGACACCATGTCGGGCAAGCTCACCGAGTCGGTGCGCACCGTGCCGCTGATTCACGCCTACGACCTTCACGACTGGGACGGCGGGCGTTTCCGCGAGCGCAGCGAGGAGTTGCGCCGGGCCACCCGCCGCCGAGCCCTCATGGGGTGGTGGCCCTACTGGGCCGGCGCGACCACCGGGCGGGTGGCGCTCATCGTCATCCTGGTGATCGCGGCGGTCACCGCCCAGCAGGGAATCTTGTCGGTGGCTGCGGTGGCAGCCAGCATGATGTACGTGCAGATGGCGGTCGACTCGCTGCTCGACCTCGCCGAGTTCATCCCTGAGGGTCAGCGTGCCGGCGTCAGCGTCGCCCGGGTGCGCGAGCTCACCGACGCCGCACCACCCCTCGCAAGCGAGCACGAGCGAGAGGTCGCCGCTGCCGTGACGGCGCACGATGGCCCGGTGGCAGTCTGGCTTCGCGACGCCTCGATTACCCTTCCCAACGGCACCACCGTCTTGAAGCCCACCACCCTCGAGCTGCCGGCCGGGAAATGGACGTCGATCGTGGGCGGGTCGGGCGCGGGTAAGTCGACCATCCTGGGCCTGGTCACTGGCCAGCGGCGCCCCACCTCCGGAGCGGTCGAGGTTGCCGGCATGGGGGTTGATGAGGCACACGACAAAGTGCGCACCTCGCTGGTATTCCAGGACTCACTTCTCTTCAACACCTCCATTGCCGAGAACATCCGTGCGGGCGACCGCAGCGCCGACGACGACGCGGTGCGCGAGGCTGCACGATTGGCCGAGCTGCACGACGTGCTCGAGGCGCTTCCCGAGGGATACGCAACTCTCGTCGATACGACAGGCCACCTCATCAGCGGCGGGCAGCGTCAGCGACTTGCTCTCGCCCGAGCCCTGGTTCGCCGGCCGCAGTTGCTGCTGCTCGACGAGGCGACCTCTGCCCTCGATCCACAGACAGCGGCTGCGACCTGGCGCACCATGCGGCGAGTGGCGACCGAGCAGGGAATCACGGTGCTGGCGGTATGCCACCAGCTCGAGCTCGCCATCGACTCCGACCTGCTCGTGGTCATGCAGTCGGGCGAAGTCGTTGAATCAGGAAGCCCTCGCGAGCTCACCCACTCCGACGGTCCGTGGCGCGAGCTTCACGAAGCGCATCGTCGGGTGAGCGACGACGACCTCAACTCGGTGATGCGCCTCATGCACGAGCACCCCGAGCTCATCCCCGCCACCTCCGAGGCCATCGCTGAGCTGGCGCGGCTCAGCCGTGTCATCGATGCCGACGCCGGCATGGTGGTATGCGAGCGCGGCGACCCTCTCGACGAGCTAGTGCTCGTGTCGTCGGGCCGCATCGAGGTGAGCGACGGCGTGTCGAGGTACGCGCTCGGTGCGGGGTCGGCGCTGGGCAACCTCAACGACCTCATCACCGGCCGCATCGCCGTCGACGCCCGCATGGTCAGCGGCGGTCAGTTGGTGTTCGTTCCCCGCAAGGCGCTGCTCCCCTCGCTGCGAGACCTCCTCGACGGCGACGCCACCACGGCGTCGGCCATGGCGTGGCTCACGCGCGTCGAGCGAGCGCCGCGCGAAGCCATCGCTGAGCGGCTTGGCGAGAACGGCGGCGAACTTCTCGATGGCCTGCTCGCCGCAGGCGCGCTCCGCCTGCATGACGACGGCCAGATCAGCGTGATCGTCGGAAGTCGGCGACGCAGTTCGGTGAGCATGCTCGACGACCTCTTTCCCGACTCTTAGTGGCGACCGAGGCCGACCCCACCTGGCGCGACCGCGGAGTGAAGGTGGTGCGCGCTGACGAGCTCGACTCCAACACGCCCCAGTCGCCAGGTATGAATCGGGCCGCGGCCATCACCTCAGCCCGCACCGGCGCGCAGCACCTGTGGGCCGGCACGGTGGTGGTGCTGCCCGGCGCTCAGACCGGGGCGCACCACCACGGACCGGTCGAGAGCGTCCTGTACGTCGTGAGTGGGCTCGCGCGCATGAGCTGGGGCGACCGGCTCGAGTTCATGGCCGAGGCCGGGCCCGGTGACTTCATCCTGGTGCCACCGTTCGTGCCCCACAAGGAGATCAACGCCCTTCCCCACGAGCCGCTCTCGTGTGTTCTTGTGCGAAGCGGGCAGGAGCCGGTGGTGGTCAACCTCTCCCTCGAGGACGACGGCTATGAGTCGGACTCCCCCGAAACTGTGCGCTGGACAGACTCACTTCACCGCTAGGCCCCTTCCTCATCACCGTGCTTCCACGGTGGTGAGCCAGTCACTACCAACTCTGAATCCGCGGGCCAGGGCTAGGTCGTGCGCATCAAACGCTGACCTGCGTCCCTGCATCGGGGGCACCCAAGCGCGAACCTATCGCGCCTAGGCGCCCCAAGAGCAGCGTGACAGGAAGGCGTGAGCCCGGCGTGAGTGCGACGCTCAGTGCCGCGACAGCATGGCCTGAAGGTTCCAGCGCGCCGCACCGGCGAAATCACGAGCACGCTCGAGTGGGGAGTAGTCCGAGGCGGTCTCCGAGGCGGTCACCGCAGCCTGCAGGTCGTAACCATGGGCGCGAAGTACGCTGGAAAAGTCGCGTCGCATGGGTCCCAGCGCCTCGTAGCCGAAGGATCGGTAGAGGCGCGGGAACAGCGGCTTGAACAGCCGGGCTCGCTCGTGAAGGCCGCTGGAGTGAGACATCGGATTCTTGTGGCGCGACTTGATGTAGTGGGGCAGCACGTCTACGAAGGCTTCGCGCAGAATCCACTTTTCGAAGCCGTCGCGCACCTTGAACTCCAGGGGGATTCGCATCGAGAGCAGCAGCATCTCAAGGTCGAGATATGGAACTCGTGCCTCAACACCGAGTCCCATGCTGCAGCGGTCGACGCGTTGCAGTTCAGTTCGCGACAGATGTCTGATCTTGTGCAAGAACAGTCGTCGCCTGTCGTCGGCCGACACGCGCGAGTACATGTCGTAGCCGCCAAACAGCTCATCAGAACCATCGCCGGTGAGGACGACCTTGATTCCAGCATCACGCACACGCTCGAAAATCTTCAGCGACACCACCGCATTGATGACGTCGCCGTACTCGGTGACCTCGGAGACTCGGATCGCCTCGCGGATGTCAGCCAGGCCGATATCTCGTGGCGAGAGGGTCACCACCTCATGCGGCACGCCCAGTTCGCGCGTGAGCCGACGCGCAAACTCCAGGTCCGGGCTTCCCGGAGCGCCAATAGTGAACGCCACGCAGTCGGGATGCATCTCCTTGACGTGGATCAGCGCGAGCGAGGAGTC